>CAVKTR010000021.1:0-40026 GCA_963659325.1 Dysosmobacter segnis | reverse complement strand
CAGATTTTAAAGTGGGGGCTTCTTGCTCAATGGCTCTACTGAGCCAAGTATCTACAAGCTATCCTCGCGTGCCCCGCGATTCATTTTTACCCAGTTATGGGATATTTTTATTGTCTGGATACAGACACTTCCCATCTATCCTGCTAACAGCATACGGCGTGCTTCTTCACGGATATTGATTGCTGCATTCAGATCCCGATCCATCTGGTTTCCGCACGAACAGATATATACCCGGTCTGAAAGTTTCAGTTCCTTCTTTATACTGCCACATTTACAACATTTTTTGCTGGAAGGGAAAAACCGATCTACATGTACCAATTTCTTCCCTCTCCATATCAGCTTATATTCCAGCAATTCCCGAAACTTTCCGTAACCGTTATCCATGACACTTTTTCCAAAATGCATACACCGGCTCATTGCTTTCATGTCAATATCTTCTACCGCAACAACATCATACGCTTCTGCAATTTCATAACTCAGTTTATGCAGGAAATCTTTCCTCTGGTTTCGGATTTTTTCATGGCATAATGCAACACGTTTTTTCTGCCGGTAATAATTGCTGCTTCCTTTCACGCAATGGGATAACTTTCTCTGTTCCCTTGCAAGCCGCACCTCACTTTTCCTGAAATATCCTACATTTTCCTTCTGTATATCTTCAGAAAACACAGTCATCCCATGCATTGCATAGTCAATCCCAAGTATCTTTGTATTTTCATAATCAAATTCTTCTGCTTGATTTTCACAGTCAGATTTTTCATATAAAAGGCTTGCATAATACTTTCCGGAAGGTTCCATACTTATTGTTACGGATTTCAGGCAATATTCTGCCGGAATGTCCCGATGTTTTTTCATGCGAATCCATTTCAGCTTCGGAAGTTTTATCCGATGATCTTCTACCTGAATATTTCCATTGACCACATTTGTCGTATAGCTTTTTCTACTCCTGTGTTTTGATTTGAATTTTGGAAAGCCAGTCTTCGGATCCCTGAAAAAATTCTTATATGCCTTTTCCAGATGCAGCTGCACATTTGCAAGTGCCAGGGAATCTACTTCTTTCAAAAACGGATATTCTTTTTTGTACATCGCCGGTGTATTTCGCAACATTTTTTTCGATACTTCATATTCCCGTATCTTATCACTTAGCATCTGATTATATAAAAAGCGGCAGCAGCCAAATGTCTTTGCAAGCAGAACTTCCTGTTCTCTGTTTGGATATATCCGAAAACGGTAAGCTGTATTCATCGTTTTTTCTCTCCCTGCGTCTCGATATAATTACGGATAATATCAATCGGTGCACCACCCGCTGTCAACAGACAGAAACTCTGACTCCAAAATGCTTCCTTCCAAAGTTTTTCCCTGATCTGCGGATATTCCTTTTTTAACAGACGGCTGCTTGCACTTTTATACGCATTGATAAATTTACTGAGTTCTGATTTTGGCTGTGCCCGAAACATAACATGCACATGATCAACATCATGATTCCATTCTTCCAGTGTGATTCCATAATCAGGTGCAATACGTTCCCAGATCTCTTTTGCACGTTCCGAAATCGGATCATCTATTACTTTTCTTCGGTATTTTACAACCATGATCAGATGATAATACATCAACTATACTGAATGTGCATTATGATCCATTTTATCCATATAATCAGTCCTTTCTATTCTTTCGACTGATTATAGTATACCACTTTTCGCTATACAGAACAAGCGTTCTGTATATTTTTTCTGCAATTCATCTCCCACCTATAGAGGAAGGAGAATTCTTGCTAACTTTTGTTAAAAATCCATTCATTTTCTCTTGATTGTGCTACTCCGGTTTCAATTTCTTACACATTACCATGCAGCGTTTTTTATAAAAAGCAATTCCATAACACAAGATATCATCAATTCCCTGATCTTCTAATACTTCTGCATAATGAATCTCTGTCGTCTGTTCAAGCGCTCTCCTGCATGCCTGCTCCAGATTACCATCCTGCGCATACTTTAACTCCAGAATGATTCCTTTCTCCGAATTTTCTGTTTCCACAACAATATCGCTGTATCCATCACCACTCTCCCGATTCGAAGAAACTGCCCATCTTTCTTTGACACCAAGAATTCCAAGCAAAATTCCATGATAAAAATTTTCTTTCATCTGTTTTTGCACAAATGTATCCCGGATGCTGATTGTTTTTTTCAAATATTGCTGCAATATCCGCTCTACTTCACCGGCATCACCTTGCTCTAATGATTTACAAAAGCTTTGCAGCATGGCTCCATCCGCCTGAACATTTTCCCTGAAATATTCCATAATCTGTGTTGTAAAAATATTTCGAATTTCAAGATTTGGGATGGCCAGACGGAACCGGTTATTTTGCGTTTTTCCACGATACGTCAGATACCCGGTCATAAACAGTACACTCCATATATTTTCAATATTTGCGTACATATCCTGATACGTCAGTTCCTGGCAAATCTCTTTTTCAATCTCTTCTCCGGCAATCAACGCTTCTACTTCCTGTCTCGTCATGCCACTGTCGGATTTTTCAATAAATCTGCGCACCGCATCATTACTGCTGGTATTGATCCAGTAATTCTGTGGTTGCACCGATGGATCTGCCAGCAATTTCTGACAATGATTTAACACATCCCACGGGCAATATACATCCACATTTCCAAACCGATATCCATCATACCATTCTCTGACTGTCTCATATGCCTGCTCCTGCCCATAATAGTTCAGCAACTGTCTGACCTCATCATCTGTAAAGCCGAAATACTCCTCGAATCCGGCATCTGCTACTGATAAAACCTGAAAATTATTCAAACCGGTAAAAATACTTTCTTTTGAGATTCTCATGCATCCCGTCAAAACCGCAAACTGCAGATTTCTATTTGTCTTCAATGCCTGTTCCAACAGATTTCGGATCATAAAAATCATCTGATCATAATATCCGTTTTCGTAAGCCTTTGCCAGCGGAACATCATATTCATCGATCAGAATAATGACTTTTTTATCAAAATGCTTGGCCAGCAGCCTGGATAATTCTCTCAGACTAACGTAAAATTCTGCCTCATCCATATCGCGTTTTAACAGCTCATGATAGGATTCTTTATCATTTTCTGTCAGTTTTTCACTGTGCTCCAGATAGTCAGCCATAGCGGCAATTTCGTTGATCGCGCGTACAGCAATCTTAAAAGCAGTCTCATAGGAAGCTGCATTGATTCCTTTTAAGCTCAATGAGATTACCGGATACTGCCCCATGTATTTCTGGCATAGTTCTTTTTCTCCCATAATCTGAAGGCCATCAAACAATCCCATTTTTCCATTCAGAGAGAAAAACTGTTCCAGCATACTTATATTCAATGATTTTCCAAATCTGCGTGGTCTTGTAAACAATGTTACTTCTGCACCGTTTCGAATAATATCCCCGATCATACCGGTCTTATCCACATAGTAATAATCTTCCTGTCGGATTTTTTCAAAATCTTCAATTCCTATTGGCAATCTTTTCATCGCTGTTCACCCTGTTTTCCATTTTAAATTTACTGTTCTTCCATGCAAATTCATTGCAATTCTCCACATTCAAAGAATTCCGGTCGATGAAAATCCGGTTTTGGCACATCCACCGGCGCGTAGCTTGCATAATGAATCTGCTCAGCATTGCCGCCTTCACATACCTTGTAAAAATTGCACGCAACTTTTGTACCGGATGTCTGTGGAATCGGACCACCAATTTTTTCCAATAACTCTAACGGCAGAAAGAAGCTGATTTTCCAGCAATTTTCTTCGATTACCGCCTGCGGCTGACAAATTCGGATCTGTTCTTCTGTGAAAAATGTCCGGTCTGCACGCTCTGTTCCATACTGCATCAGCACTGCACCGTTTGCATTCATTTCCACGTTTACATACAATAGCGTATGATCTGCCCAAAGGGATAAAAACGCCTCCATTCCGCTGTCCAGACTTACCGGATCATTCATCTGCGTATACGTCCGAATCGGATCTGCTTCTTCACAGGTCATTTCTACCAGAAAACCATGATCTTTCCAGCAGGCTATTTTTCCATATGTTTTTGGGATTGCTTTTGTCCCCCATAAAAGATGTGTGATTTCAAAGGTTTCACACTGTGCGAATTGTTCTTTTTCGTCTACGATTTTTATATTCATTCTTTATCGTCCCCCGATCAACACTTTTTTCCCCTCAAACGCAAATCCATAATGGTGGATCTGCTCTGGTTTTATATGAAGCTCAGCCAACTCCGCATCATACTGTTTTTCCTGAATCTGCATTAAGGCCGCCTGTACTGTTTCCTGTAAAGATGCCTCTTCTTCCGGATCATACACTTTAAATTCCAGTACATACGCCTGTTCTGCAAAATTTCGAGGAATCAGCATCACATCGTATCTGCCATATCCACTTTCCCGGTTGGATTTCAGCACATACCGGTCCCGAAGTTCTGCCAGCAATCCAAGTACAAATCCATGATAAAATCGTTCCGGCTGTGTCTTTCCCGACGGATGCTTTCCAGTATCAAAACTGCTGAATGTAACCAGCGCCACATCATTCATGTATACATTCATTTCTTTCAGATTTCCCTGCAGCAATGCCTGAACAAACGCATTATAATTACAATCCGAAGCAGAAAACCAGCCTTTAAACATCCCGGTAAACATTCCCAGTGTTTCCAAATTTGTGATTTTCAGACGATACCATGGTTCCAGCAAAATGCCACGTTGTTCCACTTCCAGCACTTTCAGATATCCGCTGGCAAGCAGCAGGCTCCAAATTGCATTTTTATCCTGCTGTAACTGTTCAAAAACTATCTGCTCATCAAAGGTAACCAAAATCTCTTTTTCCTGCAAAAGAGTTTCCATTTTTTCTTTAATGTCGGTTGCCGATTGCTGAATCAGGCTGTTGATCAGCGTATTGGAACTGGTCGACGCCCAGTACGCTCCGATTTTCTTTTTATCCAGATAATTCGTGATTGACCATGGATTGTAAATATCCGTATAACTGCCAAATGTAAAGCCGTCATACCACTGTTTCACCAGTTCTTTTTTATCTGCCAGGCCAAATTCTTCCAATGCCTGAAATACTTCCTGCTCCGTAAAACCAAAATAAGTGGCATATTCATCTGACGTTGTCGTGATCACATTCAGATTATTCAGATCCGAAAAAATGGACTGCTTTGATACCCGTGTGATTCCTGTCAAAACTGCACGTTCCAGATATGGATTTGATTTGAATGTCGCATTAAAAAGACTTCTCAAAAAAGAGGTAAACGCATCCCAATATCCATGCACATAGGCTTCCTGCATAGGCGTATCGTATTCGTCTAGCAACACAATCACTTTTTTCCCGTAATAGCGATACAGGTACTGACATAGTAAATTGATTGAAAATGAACTTTCCGCATCTTCCATATACATTGATACGTTTCGATACATTGCTTTTTCATTCTCACTGAGCAAATCCCCATCCAACAGATAGCGGTGTTCCTCATATAAACGTGCAATCTGCATATTGATCTGTTTTTTCACTTCTGATAACTGATCTGCTTTCACTGCCGCAAAACTTAAGAAAAGTACCGGATACGTGCCCTGCAATCCCCGCCATTTTTCTTCGTTCCAGATAGAAAGACCTTCAAATAAATCTCCTCTGTCAGCATACTGATTTGAGAAAAAGCATTTCAGCATATCCATATTCAGAGTTTTACCAAAACGTCGTGGACGTGTGATCAATGTAATATCATCCTGGGATTCCCACCATGCCCGGATCAGATCCGTTTTATCAATATAAAAACTATTCTGTTCTCTCAGACTCGCAAAATCCTGTTTTCCTATACTGACTGTTTTTGTCATCTCAGTGCTGCACCTGCCTTTCTGTATTGTTATCAGTATAACATTGCATTTCCAGAAACACAACAACGCAGAAATCCAAAAATAGTGGGCTCTGCTGCGAGTCCACTATTTTTTCATATTATTTACTGATTTCATCCGTTTCAATGATAAACCGCACGCTTCCGCTCTGTCCGTCTTTCAATCCGGAAAAACTCTGGTAAGCACCATCCGTTTCTTTCAGCGCCCGGATCTTTGTCAGAACGTCCTGCAGATCATCGCCTGCCAGATCCGCAATCTTCTGAATACCTTCCTCATCAAAAGTAATCATGCCTTTCTGAAGTGCCTGTAATCCTTCCGTCAAAACTGCGCATCCCTGCACCAGACTGTCCCCGCTGCCAGCAAGCTGGCCGCTTCCGGTGCGCAGCGCCGCAATACCGTCGGACAACTGACCAACGCCGTTGTTAAAAGCAGTCACACCTTCTTTTAACTGTGCGCTTCCGGCGGACAACTGGCGGATACTGTCTGCCAGTGTACTGATCTGTCCCAGTCCTGCAAAAGCATCCCCAGCATTTTCCAATGACGGTACTTTTGAGAGAATACCGCTGGCAGCCTCTACCTGCTGATCTGCCTTGGCAGTAACGCCATCCAGATCTACCTGTGAGGCAATCTGTTCTGCAATCTGCGCTTTCTCTTCTTCACTCAGTCCGTCTACGTTTGCCAGCGCCGCTTTCGTCGCCGCAGTTACCTGCTCTTTGGCCTTATCTTCCGCGGACTGCTCTACACCGTTCCAGTCAACGGCCTGCAGTCCTGCCTGCGCTGCGCCGATGGCCTGCTGCACGCCGCCTGCATACTGCTGGATCTGGTCACCTGCGGATGCGATCTGGTCGATCGCATCACTCTGATCCAGCACGGCTGCAATCTGTCCCAGTCCATCGGAAACTGCTGCCGCACCGCTTTGCAGCGCTGCGGTATTTTCCTTCAGAGCTGCTACGCCGCTCTGTAATGTACCGATTCCCTGATCTACGGCTTTCACACCGTCAGTATACTGCTTGATATAATTCTGCAGCGTCTCACTGCCGCTTAACAACTGTCCTGCTCCATCAATCAGTTTGTTCGATGCATCCTGAAATTTATCTGCGGAATCCTTCAGATCATCCAGATCTTTCAGGTCATCTTCTTCCAGATCTTTGAACAGGCCATTGGTCACCACCGTCGCGGTAAAATCAAGCTGAAAATCTGTCGCATCTGCCTGAATCTCCACATAATCCGGGATTTCCACATCTTTTGTTGCCTCATAATCCGTCAGATTCAGACTCTCCTGCAAGCCCGGAAATGCATAACCGACTACGACCGTCTGGCCATCCATATCTACCAGTTTTCCGTTTTTTACCTGAATGTTGGAAAAATGATCTTCGGAAAGCATCACGGTAGATAATACCGCAAACGGCGTTACCGTCTCCACATTTTTGCCCTTTACCTGAACCGTCTGTGACGTCTGATTCTCGTAATTAAAACGAATCGTTACTTTTCCGCTCTTTCCTGCCAGTTTCTCCGGCTCGATTTCTTTTCCGTCAAGGAAATACCGGATTTCGGTTTTCACCGGAAGTTCTTTGTCCGTGGTGCCCTCATAAGAAATATCTTCGCCTTTATTTTCCCAGGTCAGCGCATCGCCCTTCTGGGTATATTCTTCCTCGCCCTCGGTATTTTTGATATCTTTCAGATCCGACTGATCTTCAATTGTTTTGTCCTCACCCGGATTTTTCAGAACATCTTTCACTGTCACTTTACGCGCCGTTCCATCGGTATTGGCTTTCACGTACACCGTTTCTGCCTTGTCCACCTGATCTGCCTGAGAATCGGTCACTCCATCGTTGTCAGTGGCATCTTTCTCAGAAGCGGATGCTTCAGACGCCTCCTGTTTGGTTGCATCCGTGCTGATTTCTGTACCCGTTCCTGTATTGTTTTGTTTATTTTCCGCATACGCCGGCACAAGCAGACACACCACAAGTACCATGACCATAGCAGCTGCCGTAATGCCTTTTTTACGGAAATACCGCCGCTCCCATTGTGGAATCTTTTTTTCTGAGTTGTTCGTATCTATCTGTCGAAACAGCTTCTTTTTCATATGCTCCCTCCAATCTGCATAACAATCCCAAAACATTTCCTCTCTCTCTGTTCAGAATTGTGCACCAAATTTCACATTCTTTCTATCGAAATCCACGATTCTTATTTTTACTCTACATTTTTCAATGCGGTATCCATCGGCACTTTGCGGATTCTACGATATTCCACCATGGCCACCACCGCATAACTGCAGATACCAAGCACAAACATTTCCACGTAAATCTTCGGATCCAGATAAAAACTGATCCAACCGGTCATACTCTGCATTACGATTTTGATGATCACCTTCATAAGTACCGTTTCAATCGGCAGACTGATCAGCAGAAATGCTGTCACCACAACTGACGTGGACATCAGGTAAAGCCTGCTGATTTCTCGATTTGTGTAACCCAGAATTTTTACCATGGAAATGGACTGCGCATTTTTCTCAATGATAATCTTGGACAGCAGATAGATCAGTACAACGAACATCACAATGGCAAATCCATCCACCAGATACATCATGCTTCCCATGGATACCATCAGCTGGCGGCTGACTTTGGTCAGTGCATCCACATCAATGACGGAACCAATGTATTTCTCATCGATATCTGTGATTTCTGTGTCAGATAAATATCCACAAAAATAATCGTCGCCAAGATCAAAGGTCTGATTCAGTTCTTTCTGTGGCATAAATACAGCAATTCCTGCCTCATATGGATAGATACCCTCTACGGTAAATTCATAGAAATCATCACCGTATGGCTCTTTCAGGGAAATCGTGTCCCCAATGACCAGATCGTATTTTTCCGCATAAGCTGAAGATATGTACACATCCGGTACATTATCAGCATTTGCAATAGAACCACCGTCTGCATTATGATCCGAAGCAGTATTTGTGTTATCATCTGAAACACCATTTCCATTGCTATTTGCATTTCCATCCGAATTACTATCTGCAACCGATGCGTCTACTGTAGTATCTTTGGAAAAATCAATCGGAATGTACCGACTGTTCTCTGCAACGCCATAAACGGTAACCCCGTCTTTCTTTCCTGTACTCATGCTCTGTTCCAGTGAATACTCACTGAATTTTTCCGCATCCTCATTGTCTGTCTCCACTGCCTTGGAAAACAGCAGCATCTGAACCATGCTCTCTAACTTATGTTCCTCATCCATCGCCTCAATCGGCACCTGAAGCATGTACTGGTAGTTGCAGATCATCTGCTTCGGAATGGACTCCTGATAGTGATTCAGAATGGATGGGAATATCAATCCAAACATCAGCAGCATATTTGCAAAAATGATACCGATAAACAGCACCACATAGTTGCTCATATTCTGAAACAGCACGCGGATCTGAAATCTGCTGAAAAATGGCAGTTTCGGGCTTAACGGCACGATTTTTCGCTGTTTTTTACCGGACAGATCACGCCGCAGGAATTTCAACGGTCCAAGCTGCAGTTTTTTCCAAAGAACTACATAATTGACCACAAGCATGATTATGATCGGGACAATCGTGGTCAGTACAAAGGCATCCGCACTCCATATTGTTTCATATGTCGGCAGACTATAACTTCCGTAATACATGCCAGCGCACACTTTTTTCAATACCGTGTAACCAAGAATATTTCCAATCACAGCACTGATGGCCGTCACGATAATCGGCATTGCCATATAATGACGGATCAGCTCGTTTTTCGTATAACCGGAAGCCCTTAAAGTACCGATCACGCTGGCTTCCTTGGAAATCGTATTGCTGATGGTAATGCCAAATACAAAGGCCAGAATCGCAATAACAATGTAAAGCAGTGCAATGATCATGGTCCGGTCACTGCCCATATCGTCACCGGTAAAATGGATTGCCTGATTCTGATACTGCGGGATAAAACTCTGCAGTGCTACTTCGCCGTTCAGATCACTCATCAGATCCTCAGACATGTCTTTTTCTTCTGTATCATCTGCCGGTTTTGTATCGTATTTCCAGGAATAATCATAAACGAGATCATCCGTTGAAAATGCATCCAGACCGCCTTCCGGTATGATCGCCACACCAAATTTTACCGCATCAAACATGGTGTCATTGTTATCAGAAAACAGACAGCTGTAGTCCGGTAACGCCACCAGGCCGACAATCTTCCAGCTTCTTGCACTTGTTGTTTCATCTGTTGTATCCGCTTTATTTGATTTTTCAGAAATAGTGTCCCCGACTTTCAGATTGTTATTGTCTGCATACATACGGTCAATGGCAATCTCGTCCTCTGACTCCGGCATTTTGCCCTCCATCAGGCACACCATATTCACTTCGGAACGATTTTCGAACACCCGCAAAGTGGTATCATTACTCAGACTCCGCTCCGTATAAAAATTGTCATAAACAGTAATCCCAAACTCCTGCACAGAACGTTCCTGTGCCTTATTCATCTTTTTCTTTGTCTGGAAATTACCATCTTCGATATTGTATTTCGTAAAGCCATCGTTATAGGCTTTCAACATACTTCCGTCTGCCACCAGGAAACCAGACACAAAGCTGATGGTTCCAGCAAGAAGCAGAAAAATGACGGCATATTTACCAAACTCACTTTTCAGCTCCCTGAGCAGACGCTTCCGCAATGGATTTTTCACCTGTCAATCCTCCCTGTTTCACTATCTCTCTGAGTACTTTTCTTTTCATAAAAAACAATCTTGATTTACCTGCATTTTTTTAATTTTCTACTCCATTCTACTCAGAGTATTTTCTTTCATATTCAGACTTTACCATTCTAAATCTTCCGCCGGGACACGCTGCTCATTGCAGTAACTCTTTCGGATCATACCATCTCGCAAACGCACCACCCGGTCTGCCATATCTTTGATGGCATCATTATGCGTAACCATAACCGTGGTATTTCCGTACTTTCTGTTTACGGTCTCGATCAGTTTCAGAATTTCCTTAGATGTCTTGTAATCCAGCGCACCTGTCGGCTCATCACAAAGCAGAATATCCGGATTTTTTACAATCGCACGGCCGATAGCAGTTCGCTGCTGCTGCCCGCCGGAAAGCTGATTCGGCCGCTTGTTCTGATGCTCATAAAGCCCCAGTGTGTGAAGCAGTTCGTCAACATCCAGAGGATCATCTCCCAGATACGCGCCAACCTCGATGTTTTCCCGCACTGTCAGATTCGGGATCAGATTGTACATCTGAAACACATATCCAAGATGCCGTCTGCGGTAATCCGTCAGTTGTTTTTCCTTCATCGCTTCCATCGGCTCTCCGGCAATTACGATGCTGCCCGCATCCGCCTGATCAATACCGCCTAAAATATTCAACAACGTCGATTTTCCGGAACCGGAAGGTCCAAGAAGCACACAAAACTCTCCCTTTTCGATGCCAAGATCAATGCCCTTGAGCACCTCCACCCGGTTTTCTCCGCTGCCATAAAATTTTTTCAGATTCTTAATTTCCAGAAACATTGCATGCCTCCCCGTTTTTTTATTCACAGACTCAATTTTTTCTCTCTGTTTCTTTTTGCAGTCCTCATTTAATGTATTCGTAACAGGACTTTACACTGTATTAGTATTAACTAACTCATTTTGTAAAAAGAAGGCGGAATTTCACCGCTCTCTTTTTAT
This sequence comes from Dysosmobacter segnis, assembly GCA_963659325.1. Classification (GTDB taxonomy): domain Bacteria; phylum Bacillota; class Clostridia; order Lachnospirales; family Lachnospiraceae; genus Eubacterium_I. The sequence goes on along the minus strand of CAVKTR010000021.1, from coordinate 28,486 downwards.
CGTAAATCATTGCAAGATCATGCTATTGATACACAAATGTTATATTAATGATATTTTTTATCAATTAGTCACTGCTAATTTCATACTAAATTTAACATTTCCATCTCGTTCTGTCAAGAAAAGTCCATATTTTTATACAACGTTTTTCTTTCTTCCACGCATTCTGCAATGATCCAGATCAGCAGCGCCGTGTCAATCGGTTTTGCCACATGCGCGTTCATACCGCTTTCTTTACAGTGCTCAATATCATCTGAAAAAGTATTGGCCGTCATTGCAATGATCGGAATCTCTTTTGCATCTGAGCGTTCCATTCCACGGATCACCTTCGTAGCTGTCAGGCCACCCATGATCGGCATCATCAGATCCATCAGAATCACATCGTATTCCCCAGGCTCAGATTTTTCGAAAATGTCCACTGCTTCACGGCCGTTTCAGGCTTTTACCACCTGTGCGCCTTCGCTGCTCAGAATAAATTCCGCAATTTCCATATTCAGATCATTGTCCTCCACCACAAGAATCTTCTGTCCGTTTACAGACCACTGTTTTTCCTCTTCTTTCTCTGCATCTGCCTTAGTTACCGCACAAATTTTCAGTGGAAGTTCCACCGTGATAGTGGTTCCTACCCCCTTTGTACTCTGGACCTGGATCTCACCATTCATTTTATCCACCAGTTTTTTCACGATGGACAGACCAAGACCCGTTCCCTTGATCGCCGTTTCACTGTTTTCTCTGGTAAACGCCTCAAACATCTGCGTCTGGAATTCTTCACTCATGCCAATTCCGGTATCCTGACAGACAAAACGCACCACTGTCTGATCCTGCGCAGGAAATCCGTCTTGGAACTGTTTGCCCGAAGTGCTTCTTCCGTAGTCTCATGAAGTTTTTCTTCGTAGGCAAGTTCTTTGCGCTTCTGTTCATCAATATTTCGTACCAGAAATACAACCGCGTTCAATCTGCCTGTCCCCTGATCTCTGGATTCCGCAAAAATGCATATCTTATGCCAGGCACCTTTCTGGTTTTTATACTGCATTTCAATCTTGTCACCGCCTGCCAGCCGTTCTTCCACCGTATTAAAATCCGTAAAATCCAGATAGCGCTGCCGGTCCTCCGGAAGCGCATAATTTTCTGCGATCATCCGCTTAATTTCTTCCGCGTCTGATATCTGTTTGGATTTTTCATACACAGTTCCAAATCCCTGCACGGCCACACTTTTTCTGGTCACAAGATTCACATAATAAGCCCGCTCATATACAATCCCCATGGCTTTGTAGCTGCCAATATACCGCAGCTGTGCGATCTTGCTTCTGGACTTATTCCATGAGATCGTGATACCAAGCACAATCGAAATCCCGCAAAAGATCATATCTGTCACAATATACGAACTGCTCGTCCACGGAACTTTTGAAACAGCAATCGCCACTACCGCCAGCGCTGCCACGCACAGGCTGTCCACCGGATGATTGTCAAACATACAGACCAGCACCAGAAAAGAAAAACACATCAACCCGCTGTAGTCGATTTTTTGTGTAAAAAGATCACTGCACACCGCCAGCAAATACCAGTTTAACGCATACAGAACGATCAAAACATGCGTTCCCGTGATCCATTTTTTCTCATTTTTCAGCACTTTTCCTGCCGCAAAACGAATAACGAAGAACATCACAATGTAAATCAGAAATGCCATTGCTTTTTCTCCATCAAAAAATATGTGCTGTTATCGGCTCTTAGTCACAGAAATCATACTACAAACGTATGCTGTTAGAAAACAGGCCTCGCTGGCTTACATCATCCGTTTGGAATGTCTATGAATAATGAAAAATTAGAAAATCTCCTGAATCTGGCACTGGATGCCACACCGGAAGAACGTGAAAAATCCCTAGAACTGAATGTTGGATATGATAGCACTTCCCGTAGCTGGGAAGTCATTGCAAAAGCTTCCGGCGGTTTTGACACCCTTTTGAAACTTTTTCCGCAGATCACAGTCAGACCGCTCTTAAATGGCTATGGTATTCTGACCGTCCCTGCAAATCTTCTGGATGCTTTGTCGGAACGTCCGGAAATTGAATACATCGAAAAACCCAAGCGACTCTTTTTTGCTGTAAACACAGGGCGGTCAGCTTCCTGCATTACACCATTGCAGACAGCACAAATGCAGGCTTCTCCGAATAACACGTTCTCTCCGTCTGCTTCCTTCCTAAATGCAACACCTTCCACATTATCAGATCATGTAACCGCACCAGATCCGGAACAAAACAACCTCTTCGGCTCCGGCATCCTCGTCGCCATCATTGACTCCGGCATTGACTATGCGCACCCGGATTTCTGCAACGCAGACGGCACCACCCGGATCATCGAACTCTGGGACCAGAGCATTGACCGTATTTTCACGCAATCTGAAATCAACGAAGCCCTGCAGGCCCCTTCTTCTCAGGAACGTTACCAACTTGTCCCAAGCCTGGATCTGTCCGGCCACGGCACACACGTTGCCGGAATTGCCGCCGGAAACGGACGTGCATCGGACGGTCAGTACCGTGGTGTTGCTCCGCAGAGTTCCCTTCTGATCGTAAAACTCGGTATTTCCGAGCCGGATGGTTTTCCTCGCACTACGGAATTAATGCGCGCAGTGAATTATGTCTTGCAAAAAGCATTTACATTACAAATGCCTGTGGCCGTCAACCTGAGTTTTGGCAATAATTATGGTTCCCATGACGGAGCAAGTCTGTTGGAAACTTACCTAGATAATGTATCTTCCTACTGGAAATCCTGCATTGTCACCGGCACCGGAAATGAAGGTGCTTCCCGGATTCATACCTCTGGAAGCTTTCTGTCGAATGCTTCCAGAACGACTGTCTCAGATACTTTCAGAACACCTGCAGCGAATACTCCCAGAACACCTGCGACCGTAACCTCGGGGCAATTTTCCCCTGCTGCCATTCCATTTTCTGTCAGCAATTATGAATCCGGTCTGAATTTACAGCTCTGGAAATCCTACTCTGACGAAATCGAAGTATCTCTGCGGCATCCAAACGGCACCGTCATTGGACCATTTCAGGAGCGCCTTGGCACCTATCGCTTTACCGCCGGAATGACCGAACTCCTGGTGTATTACGGAAAACCAAGTCCTTACAGCACCAGTCAGGAAATCTATCTTGATTTTATCCCCCGTGGAAGTTATATCGATGCAGGTCTTTGGGAACTGACACTTAATCCCCGCCGCATCACCGCCGGCAGCTATGACCTCTGGCTTCCGGGACAATCCGTGATCGGCAGTGGCACCGGATTTCTGTATCCAACGGAAGACACCACTCTCACGATTCCATCCACCGCTTCCAAAGTCATTTCGGTTGGCGCTTACAATGCTGCATACAACAATTATGCGCCATTTTCCGGCCGGGGATTTACCCGGATGGAACACCGCATCAAACCGGATCTGGCAGCACCCGGCGTCAATATCATTTCTGCTGCCCCCGGCGGCGGTTATACATCAAAAAGCGGCACATCCATGGCTGCTCCCTTTGTCACAGGAAGCTGTGCACTGTTGATGGAATGGGGAATTTTACGTGGAAATGATCCCTATTTGTACGGCGAAAAAGTAAAAGCATACCTGATCCGGGGCACAAAAAAACTGCCTGCCTTCACGGAATATCCCAATCCCTATATCGGGTGGGGTACTCTGTGTACGGCAGACAGCCTTCCAATTTAAGATGCACAGTGATTCTAAGTGGAATATGTCAGCTTACACTGACCAGGATCACGCGCCAATTTTCACCTACGCTCAACTTGATTCTACTGCTCTGTTACAGTTACCTTTACTTTGTCAAGATGCCAGATATCATCTACGTACTCCTGAATCGTTCTGTCAGAAGAGAATTTTCCAACATGTGCCACGTTCAGCATAACGAGTTTTGCCCAGCCTTTCTCGTCTCTGTAAGCTTTCTCTACGCGCTCCTGAGCTTCTGCATAAGAACGGAAGTCTTTCAGGCAGAAATAAGTATCCGCGTACTGTGTGCACTGTGTATTTAACAGTGAATTGTACAGATCACGGAACAGCTCAGTATCGTTTCCGGAATAGAATCCGTTGATAAGCTGCATCAGTACCTGACGGATATCCTGATCCTGATTGAAGATATCCATCGGGTTGTAATCACGGTTTTTCTCATGTGCGATAACTTCGTCAGAACTCATACCAAAGATAAACATGTTCTCTTTGCCGACTTCCTCAGCCATCTCTACGTTTGCACCGTCCATAGTACCGATGGTTGCAGCACCGTTTAACATGAATTTCATGTTACCGGTTCCGGATGCCTCTTTACTTGCAGTGGAGATCTGCTCGCTGACATCTGCTGCTGCAAAGATCCACTCAGCGTTGGATACTTTGTAATCCTCAATAAATACAACTTTCAGTTTGTTGTCAATGCTTGCATCGTTGTTGATCACATCAGCTACGGAGTTGATCAGCTTGATAGTCAGTTTTGCATTTTTGTAACCTGCAGCTGCTTTTGCACCAAAGATAAATGTTCTTGGGTAGAACTCCATCTCCGGATGCTCTTTTATCTTGTTGTACAGATACATTACATGCAGAATGTTCATCAGCTGACGTTTGTACTCATGCAGACGTTTTACCTGTACATCAAAGATGGAACGCGGATCTACTTCGATACCGTTATGCTCCTGGATGTATTTTGCCAGACGCAGTTTGTTCTGGTATTTGATCTGCATGAATTCCTGCTGTGCTTTCGGATCATCTACATATACAGCAAGTTTTTCCATATGGCTTAAGTCTGTGATCCAGTCGTTACCGATCTTGTTGGATACCCACTCAGCCAGCAGCGGATTTCCGTGATACAGGAAACGACGCTGTGTAATACCATTTGTCTTGTTGTTGAATTTCTGCGGGAAGAACTCATAGAAATCTTTTAACTCCTGATTTTTCAGGATTTCTGTATGCAGTCTTGCAACACCATTTACAGAGTAACCTGCAACGATAGCAAGATGTGCCATTTTAACCTGACCATCATGAATGATTGCCATTTTATCTTTCTTGTACTGATTTCCCGGATATTCTTCTTCTACTTCCAGAAGGAATCTGCGGTTGATCTCCTCAACGATCTGATAAATACGTGGAAGCAGACGGGAGAAGATCTCAATCGGCCATTTCTCCAGAGCTTCTGCCATGATGGTGTGGTTTGTGTATGCACAGGTTTTTGTTGTGATAGTCCATGCCTCGTCCCATGTCAGGCCTTCCTCATCCAGAAGGATTCTCATCAGCTCGGCTACTGCTACAGTCGGATGTGTATCGTTCATCTGGATCGTTACTTTCTCATAAAGTTTGTGGATGTCCGGATGATATTTTTTATAACGGGCTACGGCACGCTGTACACTTGCAGATACGAAGAAGTACTGCTGTTTCAGACGCAGCTCTTTACCCTGAATATGGTTGTCGTTCGGATACAGAACCTCTACCAGGTTTCTTGCAAGGTTTTCCTGCTCAACGGCTTTTCTGTAATCACCTTTGTCGAAGGAATCCAGCTCGAAGCACTCCATCGGCTCAGCATCCCAGATCATCAGAGTGTTTACCATGTTGTTGTTGTAACCAACGATCGGCATGTCGTACGGAACTGCCAGTACGGACTGATAATTTTTCTGGATGAATTTTGTACGTCCGTTCTCAGCCGGCTCTGCCTGTACATAGCCGCCAAATTTGACTTCAAAAGAATGCTCCGGTCTGCGCAGCTCAAACGGATAACCATTTTTCAGCCAGTTATCCGGCACTTCTACCTGATAACCGTCTTTGATTTTCTGTTTGAACATACCGTAGCGGTAACGGATACCACAGCCGTATGCCGGATATCCCAGTGTTGCCAGAGATTCCATAAAGCATGCAGCCAGACGACCCAGACCACCATTTCCAAGTGCCGGATCCGGCTCCTGATCCTCAATCGTGTTCAGATCAAAACCAAGTTCATCCAATGCTTCTTTTACTTCCTGATATGCGGTCAGGTTGATCAGGTTGTTACCAAGAGCACGGCCCATCAGGAACTCCATGGACATATAATATACCATTTTCGGATCTTCCTTGTCGAAGGTCTGCTGGGTAGCAAGCCAGTTGTCAATGATAACATCTTTTACTGCATAGGATACCGCCTGGAAGACTTCCTGTTCGGAAGCCTCCTCCATGGTTTTACGGTAAAGTGTTTTTACATTGTCTTTTACAGATTTGATAAATTCTTTCTTGTCAAATAAAATATTTTTCATTACTGTTTCTCCACTCCTAACTCAACTTTATGTCCGTTGATATTCCATTCTTTCTGGTAGCCTTCTAATGCACCTTCCCTGATATCTACAGCAAGGACTTCACTCTGGATCTGCTCTTTGTGTGCTGCAAATACGTCACAGATTGTCTTCTCTGCTTTGAAGGAAAGGACGATTTTATCCATTACCTCAAATCCTGCCTCTTTACGCATTGTCTGTACCTTACTGATGATCTCACGGACAAAGCCTTCCTCAATCAGTTCCGGTGTCAGTTTTGTATTCAGTACAACAGTGATGTCATTTCCTGTCTCAGTAGCAAATCCTTCTGTCTGAGCTACGGAAATCAGTAAGTCTTCTTCTGTCAGAACGATGCTCTCGTCCACTTCAGATAAGGTGATAGAACCTTCTTTTTTCAGCTGTGCCATTGCTGCGTGTCCGTCGATATTTTCCAGAGCGGCTTTGATCTTGCCAAGGAATTTACCGTATTTCGGTCCAACGGTACGAAGCTGTGGTTTGAAGCTGTAATTTGTATATGCGCTGACATCCTCGATGAAGCTTACTTTCTTGATATTCAGCTCATCCTCAATGATCTCAACGAAGAATTCCGGTACTTCAAACGGTGCTTTTACATACATATCGCCGATCGGCTGTCTGTTTTTGATATTTGCACTGTTTCTTGCTGCACGGCCAAGTACAACAATCTTCAGTACCTCTTCCATGTTTTTCTCAAGTTCCGGATTGATCATCGCCTCATCAACTACCGGGAAGTCACACAGATGGATACTTTCCGGAGCATCTTTGTCAATGCTTCTTACCAGGTTCTGGTAAATATCTTCTGTCATGAACGGAATCATCGGAGCTGCAGTCTTGCAAATGGTTACCAGTGCGGTATACAGTGTCATATACGCATTGATCTTATCCTGCTCCATACCTTTTGCCCAAAAACGCTCACGGCTTCTTCTTACATACCAGTTACTCATATCATCTACGAAATCCTGCAGTGCTCTTGCAGCTTCCGGGATTCTGTAGTTTCCAAGGTTGTCATCTACTGCTTTTACGGTAGAGTTCAGTTTGGAGAGCAGCCATTTATCCATAACGGATAATTTATCATACTCAAGTTTGTATTTTGTTGCATCAAACTCATCAATGTTTGCATACAGAACGAAGAATGCGTAAGTATTCCACAGAGTACCCATGAATTTACGCTGTCCTTCCATAACTGCTTTTCCGTGGAAACGGTTCGGCAGCCACGGTGCAGAGTTGATGTAGAAATACCATCTGATGGCATCTGCGCCGTATTTCTGCAGTGCGTCAAACGGATCAACCGCATTTCCTTTTGATTTACTCATCTTCTGTCCGTTTTCATCCTGAACATGACCTAAAACGATAACGTTCTCGTATGGTGCTTTGTTGAATAACAGTGTGGACTCTGCCATCAGGGAATAGAACCATCCACGGGTCTGGTCTACGGCCTCTGAAATGAACTGAGCCGGGAACTGCTGCTCAAATACTTCTTTATTCTCAAACGGATAATGATGCTGTGCAAACGGCATTGCTCCGGAATCGAACCAGCAGTCGATAACTTCCGGTACACGGTGCATATCTTTGCCACAGCACGGGCATTTGATGGTTACAGCATCGATATACGGACGGTGAAGTTCTACTTCTGCAGCCTTCGGATCTCCACTCTTCTCAGCCAGCTCTGCGCGGCTTCCGATGGATTCCATATGGCCACACTCACACTGCCATACGTTCAGCGGAGTTCCCCAGTAACGGTTACGGGAAATACCCCAGTCCTGAATGTTCTCCAGCCAGTCACCGAAACGTCCTTTTCCGATGGATTCCGGAATCCAGTTTACGGTAGCGTTGTTGCGAACCAGATCATCTTTGACAGCTGTCATCTTGATGAACCAGGATTCTCTTGCATAGTAGATCAACGGAGTATCACATCTCCAGCAGTGCGGGTAGCTGTGCTCGAATTTCGGTGCGTCAAAGAGCAGTCCTTTTTCTTCCAAATCTTTTAATACCATCGGATCTGCTTTTTTTACAAATACACCTTCATACGGTGTCTCTTTTGTCATCTCACCTTTTCCGTTTACTAACTGAACAAACGGAAGGTCGTATCTGCGTCCTACCTGCGCATCATCCTCACCAAATGCAGGTGCGATGTGAACCACACCGGTACCATCGGTCAGTGTAACGTAATCAGCGCATGTTACATAGTAGCCTTTTTTGTGCTGTTTCTCACAGATGTCTACAGCGCAGTCAAATAACGGCTCATACTCTTTGTACTCAAGGTCTTTTCCTTTGTATGTCTCAAGTACTTCGTATGCTTTTGTGCCTGCCTCTTCATCAGCAAGCTTGCCAAGAACAGTGTCGCACAGTGCCTCTGCCATATAATAAGTATATCCGTCAGCAGCTTTTACTTTCACATAAGTCTCTACCGGGTTTACACAGAGTGCCACGTTAGACGGCAGTGTCCACGGTGTAGTGGTCCATGCCAGAAAATATGCATCCTCACCTTTTACTTTGAAACGAACCACTGCGGAACGTTCTTTGACGTCTTTGTATCCCTGTGCTACCTCATGGGATGACAGCGGAGTACCACAACGCGGGCAATAAGGAACGATCTTGAAGCCTTTGTATAACAGGCCTTTGTCCCAGATTTTTTTCAGTGCCCACCACTCGGACTCAATGAAGTTATTGTCATAGGTAACGTATGGGTTATCCATATCAGCCCAGAAACCAACGGTTCCGGAGAAATCTTCCCACATACCTTTGTATTTCCATACAGACTCTTTACATCTCTTGATAAACGGATCCAGACCGTATTCCTCGATCTGCTCTTTGCCGTCAAGCCCAAGCATTTTCTCTACTTCCAGCTCAACCGGAAGTCCGTGGGTATCCCATCCTGCTTTTCTCGGAACCATTTTTCCTTTCATGGTCTGATAACGCGGGATCATATCTTTGATAACACGAGTTAATACGTGTCCGATATGTGGTTTACCATTTGCTGTTGGCGGTCCGTCATAGAAAGTATAAGTCTCGCCTTCCTTGCGGTTTTCCATACTTTTGCGGAAAATGTCATTCTCTTTCCAGAATTCTTCTGTCTTTTTCTCACGATCCACAAAATTCAGATTTGTTGAAACTTTTTCGTACATTCTGTTCTCCTCATTTCATGTTTTAAATAGTATTATGATTCTCCCAGGAACGCTTTTACATTACAGAAAAATTACTTTTTCTCTGTAATAAAAAAAGCTCCCGTCCCGAAAAGGACGAAAGCTTTTAGAAATCGTTTTAACCACCTGTTCGAAGTACGCGGCACATCGCCGGATACCAGTTCCCTGTAACGGAGGAAAATCCGTCAGCTCCTACTCTCATATAAAAGGTTTCAGAACTGCAACTCAGAAGTGATTTTCCACTGAACGGTACTGATACCGGTTCCCACCGTCCCGGCTCTCTGCAATGTTCCCAGTCAGCGTACTCTCTTCATCATAGTTTTTGCATTTGAATATTTTTTAATAAATTAGACAAATGCAATTATAAGTATTCGCTTACCGGTTGTCAACCTTGTTTCAGGAAAAATGCTTCTTATTACATAGGATTGAAACGATTTTTACTTATTTTTATCATAATTACGCCTGTTCGATATAATCCTCTACCGTCTCCTGGATCATCTGCTGATTTTCTTTCTCTTCGGATTTCTGCTCCTGATTCCAGGATGCCAGTTCATACTGTGCGCGCATTACATATGCTCCAAAAATGGATTTGTAACTGATCTGTTTCTCTGCCATAGTCATTCTTATTTCCTCCCTCTTCTTAATATGTACTCTCGGAATCTTTTAAATGAAGAATTCTGAGAGTACATTAATATATACCCGCTGTGTTTCTTTGTTGTTTTTCTGCTTTCAGTATAACAGGCGCAATTTTGCAAATCCAATTCCAAAAGATTATCTGGCTATTACCAAAATTTATGGAGTTATCTGCGGTTTCGGTTGTAATTGATCAGGCAGCCGGCTCTGACAATATTCTTCTCATTTTCCGTCATATCTGCAATGTACAAGCTGATCTCTTTTTTTCCGTTTGCATTAATCACCCATGCCGGGATCTGCCGCATATCTCCATTCAGTGCTTCCCTGATGTTTGGAATATAGATGTAATCACCCACTTCAAATCCCGGTGTTTCCTTCATCTGAAACGGCAGCATACCCCAGTTCATAACATTGGAGCGATAGCGTTTTGTGGCATATTCCTGACAGATATTTGCCAGTCCGCCAAGCACTCTCTGACAGCTTGCCGCCTGTTCTCTGGCGGAACCATCTCCCGGTCTGACACAGTAGATCATACTGCCAATCTCAATCTCATTGTCCGCAACCTCACCGGAAATCTCATGGATCTTTGCATAAACATCCTTTAATTCCGGTGCCTGCGCGATGACATCCGCTCCGGCTCTCCGGGCTTTTTCTATTTTGTCAACGACTTTTGATCTGCCCACATATTCCGGATCCCGTCGGGACAGTGCAAATTCTGCCAGTCCTAACGGATTGGAACGGTAGGAAGAAGTCTCTCCGGATGGGATCAGCTCATCCGTTGTGGTCACCGGATCCATGATCTTGGAACATACTTTTAATAAAATATTTTCTGCCAGTGGGCTCATTTCCGGCCAGTCTTTGATATTCGGTCCATATACCAGCGCCTCTTGCGTTTCTGCTTTTCCAAATCCGTTGTAAATACGTGACTGATAAGTGCTGTCATCATATTCGTATTCCGGAACCACATAATCATCCGCATACTCTGTCGCAGGTGTCAGAATACCACCATTTGCTGCTGTGGCAGCAATGGAACGTGCATCCATAAGTGCCACTGCCGAAAGCTGTCCCACACCCGGTTTGGAACCTTCGCGGTTCGGGAAGTTTCTGGTTGTATGACGGATGGACAGTGCATTATTCGCCGGTGTATCTCCTGCGCCAAAACATGGTCCACAGAATGCTGTTTTTAAGATAGCTCCTGCCGCCATCAGATCAGAAATCGCACCTTTCTTCACCAGATCCAGATAAACCGGCATGGAAGAAGGATATACGGATAAGGAAAATGCTTCGTTACCTGTTTTTGCATGTTTCAAAATGTGTGCCGCTTCCATCACGTTTGTATAATTTCCACCGGCACAGCCTGCGATCACGCCCTGCTGCACCTGTAATTTTCCATTTTTGATCTTATCCGTCAGACTGAAATAAATATCGGAACCTTCTGCAAGTTTTCTTACATTTTCTTCTGCTTCATGCAGGATATCCTCCAGATTGGCATTCAGTGTATCAATCTCAAAGGTATTGCTTGGATGACACGGCAGCGCGATCATCGGTTTTACCGTCGATAGGTCTACATAAACCATGCCATCATAGTACGCACAGTCCTCCGGTGTCAACTCACGGTAAGCCTCCGGTCTGCCATGCATGGTCAGAAACTGTTTCGTATCCTCATCGGTCTGCCAGATAGAGGACAGACAGGTGGTCTCTGTGGTCATGACATCAATGCCGTTTCGATAATCCGTCCGCATGGATGCTATGCCAGGTCCGACAAATTCCATGACTTTATTTTTGACGTAGCCATTTTTGTATACAGCACCGATGATCGCCAGCGCGATATCCTGCGGACCCACACCCGGATTTGGTTTTCCGTCCAGATAAATACCGATCACACCCGGATATGCCACATCGTAAGTGTCACACAAAAGCTGTTTTACCAGCTCTCCGCCGCCTTCTCCGATGGCCATGGTTCCCAGTGCGCCGTATCTTGTATGGGAATCAGAACCAAGGATCATACGCCCACAGCCTGCCATTGTCTCACGCATATACTGATGGATGACCGCCACATGAGGCGGAACAAAAATACCGCCGTATTTCTTTGCTGCAGAAAGTCCGAATACATGATCATCCTCATTGATGGTTCCACCTACCGCGCACAGAGAATTGTGGCAGTTTGTCAACACGTAAGGAATCGGGAAACGCTCCAGTCCGGATGCTTTTGCTGTCTGGATAATGCCGACAAATGTAATATCATGACTGGTCATTGCGTCAAAGCGGATCTTTAACTGCTCCATATTTCCGGATGTATTATGTTTTTCCAGAATGGAATAAGCAATCGTGCCTTTTTTCGCCTCCTCCTTCTTCCACTCCGGTCCTGCCTCTGATTCTGTTACGATTTTAGTTCCGTTGATCAGGTATACACCTTCGTTATATAATTTTACCATTTCGTAATCCTCCCATTTTCGTAATTCCTTCTGTAAAAAAATACTCTACACAACTTTTATGTAAACAATCCGTAAATACCGACAAAAGCAAAAATTGCAAGCACTGCCAGCGCAATAAAGGACACTGCAAATAATTCAATAAATAACCTGTTCTGAGGGAAACGTTCTTCCGCATTTTCCTGCTGGGCTACTCCTGCCATGATCAGGGCGCCTGTGGTGGAGATTGGTGTAAATCCGGATACGGTTCCACCGATAACGATCACAGTGACAAGCTGTAGTGCGCTGACGCCCAATGCTCCTGCCAGCCCGCCTGCAGTGGGGATGAGTGTCGGAAATACAACGCCCAGTCCCGAACTGAAGAAGGACATTACTCCGGATGCAATGGCCATGATCATTGCCGCGGTCCGCGCTCCCATGATCTGTTCCAGACCGCTGACCATGATATCAATACCGCCGGAAATGGAAATGATATTCATCAGAATTCCTACACCAAGTACCATGAGAATGACGTTCCATGGAATTGCTGCGATTGCTTTTTTCTCATCATTTCCACCGATGACGATCAGAATGCTTCCGATCAGGAAGCCGGTAAGACCTACATTCCAGGAGAAAAACAATGCTCCAACTGCCAGAACGATCAGTCCCGCAAGGGAACACCACTGTCTTCCGTTAAATTTCTGCAATTTTACAGTTTCCTGCTGATGCGCTGCTTTTTCTACTCTCCAGCCTTTGTAATAAACATATACAAGTACAACCACCACCAGTGCAGTCACGATCATACCTGCCATGATCGGAAGGGTGTTTCCTTCCAGTCCCTGTTCTTCCATCAGTTCCCTCACAACTGCTGATTCCGGTGTCAGCGGGCTCATACGGCCGGACATAACACCCAGATCTCCGATAACCGCTGTCATGATCGGGTTCACTCCTGCGGAAACAGCAACCGGAATGGCGATAACAGGAATGATCGCAAGACTTGGAATTGCGCCCGGTCCTACGGCACAGATGGCAAATCCAAGTAAATACATTACAAATGGGATCAAATGTTTCTTTTTTCCAACCAGCGTCACAATTTTTCTTGCCAGGAGCTCCAGCGTTCCGTTTCCATTGATGATAGCAAACAGATAAGTAATTCCTACCATCTGAATAAACAGGGATGAACTGAATCCCGCAATCACATCTTTCACATTAATTTTATAAATAACTGCCAGGATCATGGAAAAACCAATACACAAAATTCCCACATTTGCTTTTCTCCAGAATCCGATCACGATCGCTGCCAGTAAAAGTATCAGTGATATTACCCCAAGATTCATACCTCCACCTCTTTTCTGAATGTGATGCACACCGGACTTTCCGTCTCAATAATGCGTCCGGTATATGTCATCTGTCCTGCTTCGCTGTCCAGTTTCATCTCAATAATGGTATCGCTGTCCTCGTTTGCCACATAAAATCTGCTGTAATCCGGATTGAATGTGATAAATCGCGGGGTCAGTCCCAGCGTCGGATAATAGCCCAGTTCCTTCATATATCCGGTATGCTGATCAATGCGGTACAACACGATGGATTCATGAATACGGTTGGAACCGATCAGGATTTCTCCTTTTTCATCCAGAATAGAAGCACTGGCCTGGCCCTCTCCGGTATAGATATCCGGCAGAGATGGAAGGTTCTGTCTGGCGGTCAGTTTTCCGGTCTCATCATCAAAGGTAAGGAATGTCATTTTGTTTCCTTTTTCATTGATCAGATACACATATCTGTTATTCGGATGAATGGAAACGTGCCGCGGCTCGTCATAGGTTCTGGAATAATAAGTGTCTGTCTCATGCAGTGTTCCGTTGGTTGTATTGAAATAGAACACCCGGACCATGCCATAGCCCTGCAGTCTCGCCTGTGTCACAACAAAGAGATACTCTTTTTTCTGATCCCAGATACACTGATGTGCAAAGGAAATCTTACCCTCGCTCTGTCCTTCCATACAGGTTTTGCTGACGATTTCCCCTAAAGATCCGTCTTCTTTTCTGCGGATCACATACACTGCGCCGCCCTGCAGCGTTGCAACGATCACATACTGATTGGTGCGGTCCACTGTGACAAACACCGGATTTTTTCCACCGATATCAATGGTATTCATATGCTCCAGTGTTCCATCTTCCAGAATCCGGTAACTGCTGACCATGGTAAAATCCCCGTGTACCGAATACAGATACCGCTCCGTCAGATCCAGTGTCTGATAAGACGGATTTTCCTCAGTTTTTAGACATTGGATTTCTTTCCAGTCTCCTGTGTACTCATTGATCTCATAAACTTTTAACCCTTTTCCTCTTGCATTTCGCTCCTTTGTCGATCTGCATCCCACATACGCAATACTCATAGTGATTACCTCCTTCAAACTTTATGTTCCGTGATCCGGTCATACACTTTTTGAAATAAAAAAGACACCGGAATTTCTATACCTAAAGTATAAAAATTTCCGATGTCAAAAGGAAATTCACAAACCGACTATGCAAGATATTCCAAACTGGAATACCCAATGTCACATTGCGTTCACGTTATAGTATTTTTCCACAAAAGAAACGAAATCCGTCATCTCCGGACTCTGAAAACAGGTATCCGCGATCATCATCCAGACATTTCTGCAGACCGGATCTCCATTTCCGTCATACACCGCCAGCTTCTGTGCTTTGTCTTCCTTCACTTTCCAGCGGTCTCCAAACACAAAGGTCACACCCAGACCATTTTCCACCATCTCGATGGCAATATCAGAATAAGGCACCTTATGCGTCTCCTGGGGCATGATATTAAAATGCTGCCGCCACCATTGCCGGACCGTCAGCTTCACCACCGAATTAAAATAGGATTCGATCAGCGTCATATGCTCAATGTCCTCCATTTTTACCCCAATGGGAGTCACCATGTACATCTGCTCCTGAAACAGACAGACTTTTTCGCCCAGATATGGAAAATCTCCACAGATAATTCCGACATCAATTGCTCCATTTGTAATCTGGTTGATGATCACGTCGCTGGTATTGTTGACAATGCTGATCTGTAGCTGATTATACTCTTCAATATATTCCTTCAGAAGTTCCGGCATATGGATCCGCGCAAAAGAGTTCGGCACACCGATTTTCATCAGTGTTTTCTGTCTGGCATGCTTTGCGAAATGATCCTCGATCTCCTTGCGGAAATCTAACATGATATTAGCTTTGTTTACCAGATATTTTCCATCTTCCGTAAAACTGACCCCCTGACTGGTTCGGTGCACGATCTCGATCTTCCACTCATCTTCCATGGCATGCACCCGCTTTGTCAGGGCAGACTGCGTCATATAAAGGGCTTCCGCAGCCTTTGTCATACTCTTTTTTTCATACAGAACCGTCAGAATCTTCCAGTCTATCTCTTTCATGCTTTTTCTTCCTGTAATTAAAATTCTGTTCAATATAAGTTACAAATTCTTCCAGAATCTCCGGCATCCGTTTGTCCTTGGAATACAGAAACCAGGTATTTCTCGTCACCGGTGTGCCATCCCGGTTTACTAACGGTGTCAGATACAAATGATACTCATTCGGATAATTATCCGGCAGGAAACATAAGGTGTAGCCTAACCCTTTTGCTACCACCTGCCAGGCCACGTCCACATATCCAACCGTCATTCCCGCCGGAAGTTCTGTCTCAAACTGCTGCTGCCACCATGCCTCGATCTTTTCTTTGGTGCGGTCATTGGTCTTGTAGGAAATGAACTGCATATTCGGGAGCTGTTCAATATCCACCGGCTCTCTGGTTACCAGATAGGCATTGTTCACCCCAACCAGTGTCCGGTTCACATTGCCCTCGTAATCCCCCCGGATAAATCCCACATCAATGGAATCGTCGAACATTTTCCGGAACAGAATATTACTCTGATCATTCACAATGGAAAAACGGATATTCGGATGGTTCAAACGGTAAGATAACAAAATATCTGACAGTGTATACTTACTGTATGTATAAGATGCACCGATCACGATCTCTCCCGCTGCATGTTCTTTCATTTCTTTTAAGGTATCTCTGGTTTCTCCCAGAAAATCCAGATATTTTCTGGCCTGCTCAGCCAGGTAAGCCCCTTCTTTTGTAAATTCCAGCCCCTTTGTGGTACGGTTCACGATCGTCACCTGAAACTCTTCCTCCATATGCTGAATACGCTTCGTCAGCGATGGCTGCGTGATATAGAGCAGGTTTGCCACTTTGGTCATATTCGGATTTTTATATAATTCACACAAAATTTCCCAATCTGTATCTTTCATGCTCTTCTCCTTTTGTCTCTTCGCTCTGTTATGTTTACCTTATCACAAATCGGCTGTGAAGTGAAGTCAAAAGGTCTTTTCCGGCAAAAGAATCCCGGCAGAAATATGAGGCATGCTCACACTCTGCCAGGCAAGGTAAAAAAGATTTTGGGGTTATTCAGAACCATGCAGATTTACAGAAAAAAATGTACATCTTTTAACTGTGAATCAATTTGATGAGAAGTCATTTCGTAATCGTTCTGAATCGTTATCTTATTTTCTGGATCGTTTCGATCAGATAATCAGTAAATTCTGCCGCACTTGCATCTTCCGCAAATGTGGTTACGACACATTTTTTCTCCGTTACGGTACAGATCTCCAGTGCTTTCTCCAACAGATCATTTTTCTGTGCATAACCGATATGGATCAGCATCTGTCCCATAGCACGGATCAGGCTGCACGGATTTGCATAAGCACCGCGTCCATGAGAGATCAGGTACGGCGCAGTTCCGTGAATTGCCTCAAACAAAGCATATCTGCTTCCGATGTTGGATGAGCATGCATTTCCAAGACCGCCTGCATGTTCTGCTGCCACATCCGTCACAATATCGCCATACAGATTCGGCAGAACCACGACTTCAATGCCCTGGTTGAAATCCGGATCCAGCATTTTTGCGCACATGGCATCCACCAGACGTTCCTGCACTTCGATTTCCGGGTATTCCTCTCCGACTTTTCTGACCGCCTGAATAAAATTACCGTCTACCAGCTTCACAATATTTGCCTTTGTAACAACCGTCACATTTTTCTTTCCATTTTTTCTGGCAAATTCAAAGGCTGCCCGGGCAATCCGCTCGCTTCCCTGTTTTGTCTGAACTTTGAAATCTACCGCCAGATCATCACTCACCTGAATGCCCTTGTCACCCCAGATATATTCTCCCTCGATATTTTCCCTGAAAAAGGTCCAGTCAATATTTTTATCTGGGATTTTGATCGGTCTGACTGCCGCAAAAAGTTCCAGTTCTCTTCTCAGAAGGCTGTTTGCACTGACCAGATTTGGCAGACCGTCACCGGCTCTCGGTGTCACCATCGGTCCTTTCACCAGTACATCACAGGCTTTGATCTTCGGGATCACATCAGATGGCAGGCTTTCCATTTTTGCCACACGATCCTCTATGGTCATTCCTTCAATGGTACGGATCTCGATTTTGTGTGCAGCGATCTCATCTCCTACCAGTTCCATCAGCACCCGCAACGCCTGTTCCATCAGGATCGGACCGACACCGTCTCCCGGGAGAATGCCGATCACAATGGTATCTTTTTGGGATACATCTTCTGCCTGCTGTGCTTCTTTCATTTTTTCAATCCGTCCTGACTCCTGCTGGATCAAACTGCCAAATTTATTCTGCGCTTCAAAAATCTGCTGTTCACTGATACGGCTCATGTTAGTTTTCCTCCTTCGCAAGCTGATTTTTCAGATAACGGAGCTGTCCACCGCTCAATACAACTTCCACTTCATTATCGGAAAGATCCAGTTTTACTTTGAAACAAAAATGCTTGGTTACGTTTCGAACAAGTACCTCCCTGGTCGGGATCTGATCCAGTAACTGGTCAATTTCCAGTTCATCCATCAGATCAATACGGTCATAATCTGCCGGATCTTCAAACAGCATCGGGATCACACCATGATTTACCAGATTTCCCTTATGAATTCGGGCAATACTTTTTGCAATGACACATTTTACACCAAGATACATCGGATTGATGGCTGCATGTTCTCTGGAGGAACCCTGCCCGTAATTCTCACCGCCCACAATAATGCTGGAACCAAGTTCTTTCGCACGGGCTGCAAAATCCGGCGCATATCTGTGATAACAATACTGTGACATCAACGGGATGTTGGAACGCATGCTGGAAAACTCAGCGCTGGCCGGTGTAATGTCATCAGTAGAAATATTGTCTCCACCCTTTAAGCTTACCGGCACTTTCAGATGTTGCTGCGGTACATCCGGAACCGGTAAAAACTTGATATTCGGTCCACGGACAATCTCAACCTCTTTTGCTTCCTCTTCCGGCAGCGGTGGAATGATCATGGAATCATCGATACAATATGCATCCGGCTCTTTTACTGCTGCCAGAATATCTATATCTTCGCCCAGGATCTCATCCGCTGTAGCAAAAGTGCCTTTGATTGCTGTCGCAGCGGCACTTTCCGGGCTTACCAGATAAATCTTTGCATTCGGATTACCGGCACGTCCCTTGAAATTACGGTTAGAAGTACGGACTGCAACACCTTCAGTCGCCGGAGTCTGGCCGATGGCACAGCACGGACCACAGGCAATCTCCAGCATACGGACACCTGCATCCAGCATCATTCCAATATATCCGTCATCCAGCAGCTGTCGATAGGTCTGTTTTGATGCGATGGCACAGGTACAGCTTACATTTTCATTGACATGATGTCCTTTGAACACCAGAGCTGCCTTTGCCACATCCGCATAACTTGTGTTGGTACAGCTTCCGATAAACACCTGCTGCACCGGAAGTTTTTCCACTTCTTTCAGTGGTTTTACATTGTCCGGCTGGTGCGGACAGGATACCAGCGGTTCCAGACTGCTAAGGTCGATATCGATAGTCTCATCATACTCTGCATCCTCATCCGGCAGCAGTTCCCGGTAAGCATCTTCTCTTCCCTGCGCCTTCAGGAATTTCCGTACCTGCTCGTCTGCCGGGAAAATGGATGTGGTAGCGCCAAGCTCTGCCCCCATATTTGTGATAGTGGCACGTTGCGGTACTTCCAGTTTTGCAGCTCCCTCACCCACATATTCATAGACATTTCCAAGTCCGCCCTTGATGGACACCCGGCGCAGCATTTCCAGAATGACCTCTTTTGCATTGACACCCGGTTTTAACTCTCCGGTCAGATTTACCCGGATGATCCGCGGCATTTTCAGCCGCATCGGTACTCCGGTCATGGCAGTTGCCACGTCCATACCACCTACGCCGATACAGAGCATTCCGATGGAACCTCCATGCGGGGTATGGCTGTCGCCACCCATGCTGATCTTGCCCGGTGCGCCAAATCTCGACACATGCACCGTGTGACAGATGCCGTTACCCGGTCTGGATACATGGACACCAAAACGTTTTGCTGCTGACTGCAGATAAATGTGGTCATCCGGAGTCTTGTGATCCACATATAATAAGTTGTGATCCAGATAGCTGACGCTGCACTCTGTGCGGATGCGGTCCAGTCCAATGGCCTCAAAAGCCAGATATGTCATAACTGCGTTGATATCGTGTGTCAGTGTCTGATCCACTTTAATAAAAATCTCCTCGCCCGGTGTCATATTGCCGGATACCAGATGTTCTTCCAGAATTTTTCTGGTCAATGATTTCCCCATAAGAATGATCTCCTTTTCAAATTTGTTAGAACTCGTATTCTTTTACCTGACGAACCACATCCATGATGGTTCCGTCTCTGGATTCAATGATTCCGACTACGCGGTCACCAAACTGTACCGGCTCCGGCTCTCCGGTGATGGAATATGCGATATCTCTCAGTTCTTCAATTGTCTTAAATGGAATATCGTCCACATCCTTCATACACTCGATCAGATCCTGTCTGGCCGGATTGATGGCTACTCCATAGTCTGTAACAACGACATCTACAGACTCTCCCGGTGTTGTGACCGTCGTTACATTCGTACAAATGGCAGGAATACGTCCCTGGATCAGCGGCGAAATGACAATGGTACATTTTGCGCCTGCTGCCGCATCCGGATGACCGCCCTGTGCTCCGGTAATGACACCGTCAGAACCGACTACTACATTGACATTAAAGTTCACATCTACTTCCAGCGCACCCAGAATAACAAAATCCAGTTTATTGACAAACGCACCTTTATTAAACGGGTTTGCATAAGCACCTGCACTGATTCTGTGATGGTTTGGTCGTGTTACAGAAGCAACCGCATCTGTATCGAAATCCTGTGTATCCAGCAGTTTTCCAACCAGACCTTCATCCAGCAGATCACACATGCCTTTGGACATACCGCCCACAGCAAATCCCATCTTGATGCCGCGCTCTTTCATAATTTTTCCAAGGGAAACCGCGGATGCGATGGATGCGCCGCCGACACCGGTCTGATAGGAAAATCCATCTTTGAAATACGGTGTGTTTACAACAAATTTTGTACAGTAATCTGCCATCATCAGTTTTCTGACATCTGTGGTCGGTTTTGCTGCTCCGGTGGCAATTTTCTCTGGAATACCGATCTGGTCTACCACACAGACATAATCCACTTTCGTACAGTTGATATCTGCCGGATAATTCGGAAATGGTACCAGACAGTCGGTCACTGCCACAACCTTATTTGCATGGTTTCCATCGACAAAGGAATAGGACAATACACCGCAGTCACTTTTTCCACCAACACCTTTACAGTTTCCGTAATCATCCGCTGTCGGTGCTCCGATAAAGGAAATGTCAATGGTTGTCTCCCCGGTCTGAATCGCGCGGATTCTGCCGCCATGGGATCTCATGATCGCAAGTCCCTTTAATTTTCCGGCTGAAATTGCTTCACCGATCTTGCCACGTACACCGGAAGACTGGATATTTGTGATCGTTCCATCTTCAATCATCGGAAGCAGTGCATCATGTGCTTTTCCAAGGGAACTTGCACAGATGGTGACATCCTTAATACCCATTTTATGCACTTCTTCCATAACCATATTTACCACCAGATCGCCTTCACGGAAATGATGGTGAAATCCCAGTGTCATGCCATCATGTGCGCCGCATTTTACCAGTGCTTCATGAATGGAACCCACCAGTTTGCTGGTATCGTGATTCATAACAACCTTTGTGATCGGTCCCTGTTTTCGAAACTCTGTGCCATCTTTATAAAAATTTCCCTGAAATACTTCTTTTCCGGTTGCTTTCAAAATATCTTCCGGTATGTCTCTTCCTACTTTATTTATCATCTTACAGATCCCCCTTATATACCCCTGAAGCTTTCGCCAGTTCAATGGTCCGTTTTGCACCATCATAAAAAGCAATGTCGATCATTTTGCCATCTACGGTAAATACACCGATGCCAAGGGCACTCTTTTCATCAATCTCACGTACCACTTTTTCTGCAAAAATAATATCTTTTTCCTTCGGTGTAAAAATTTCATGCACCACGGAAATCTGACGCGGATTGATAATAGATTTTCCGTCAAATCCCATCATATGAATGTTTTCCACATCTTTGCGAAACCCTTCCATATCATCCAGATTTGTATAAACGGTATCAAAACACTGTACCCCTGCTGCTCTGGCTGCAATGATCATCTGCTGTCTTGCTCCCATCAACTCAATGCCGGTGCCTGTGATATGTGTCTGAAGATCTTTTGTGTAATCGCCACCTGACAATGCAATTCCAAATAACCGGTCGGACGCCTCACAGATTTCCAGTGCTTTCAGAATTCCTTTTGCAGATTCCAACGCTGCCATGATCAGTGTCTTTCCTTCCGGAATACCAAATTCCCGTTCTGCTGCCTGGATCTGTGCTTCCACCAGTTTTACATCCTGACCGCTCTCCGTTTTCGGAATACGGATAGAATCGGCTCCACCCGCCACCGCACAGCGGATATCCTCTTTCCAGTATGGAGAATCCAGTCCGTTGATACGGACAACCGTCTCTACACCGCGGTAGTTAATCTCCTGTAATGCATGATACAGGGAAAAACGCGCCGCATCTTTTTCCCGCTCTGCTACGGCATCTTCCAGATCCAGCATAATGGAATCCGGTCTGTAAATATACGGATCTTTGATCAGCCCCGGTTTCTGGCAGTTCAGAAACATCATTGTTCTTCTTAATCGCTTTTTATTTGGATGACTCATCGAATCGCACCTCCCCATGGTAAGTTTTCTTTCTGATCTACAGATCTGTATACCGCACCTTCGACTCTGGCTTTTAAGGTACAGTCCAGCGCACCTTTGTCCACGACTCTGACTTTTGCATCTGTCACGCCAAGGCGCTCCAGTGTTTCCAATACCGTTTTTCGAATGCTGTGTCCAAACTGATTGATCACCGTGCTTTCCAGTTCAAATTCAATTCCTTTCTCATTTGGTTCAATCGTCACCATCGCATCACTGGATTCCAGTGTCCCCGCCACAGCTGCTTTTTTGATTTCCATATGTAAGATCCTCCTCTCAGCTTTCTGCTCTGTTGTCGTTTGTTGTTTTTTGTTATCTTTATCTTAATTCCCCACTACCTGTTTTGTATAATGGTCAAAAAGAATGTAGTAATTACTTTTTTTTATACCGCCGCTTCCTCCAGGGAATACAGAAAATGCGTCACCGCCAGCATGTCCGCACAGCCTCCCGGACTGATATATTTTTCAATAAAATCCTGATCCATGTCCTGCACACACTGTCTGCCTTCTTCTGAAAACATACCGCCACACGCGATCGCTTTTGCGGCATACGCTTTTGCATGTTCCGCTGTTTTTCTGTCATGCCGGGATAAAATATTGGTGTCTTCCATCTCCCGGATCAGATACAGTAAGGTGTGCACTAATGCGTCGTTCTGGGACAAACTGCTTTTTTTCACAACACGATATATTGGAAGAGCGTGTGTACGCACTACCTCATAACCACTTTCTACCACGCCACGAACTCCCGTGCTGCCGTATTTCAGATACATCTGTTCGCCTTTGGTCAATGTCTGGTGATTTTTCGAGTGGTTCTGAATTGTCAATACCTGCGCATTTGTCTGCTTTTTATCATTTGTGAGATCTATTTGTTTCGATACAGGCTCAATTTCTGCTAAACTTTGTCTGTCTAATATATCTGTCAGTTCCCGCTGGCAGATGCCCTGACACATCAAGGCTGCTGTTTCGCATAAATGATCTGAAAATAATCTCTGTTCTTCTCTTTTCTGCTCCATTTCACTTACTATAAATGTGTGTCTGTCTGCCAATGTCTGACTTTTCTTTGTGCTGCCTGTCTTCTCTGTTAATCCATCTGCTTCATTTCTATCATACCTTCCATGCTGATCATTCTCATGCCTTCCGTACATCCAGCCCCAGCATCCGCACAACATCCCCAGTGAAAATATCATACCCTTGTGTGTATTTACTCCTTTGGTAAACTGAAACATCTGCTTTTCTGCCTGAACTCCAATTTTCCGCAATTCTGGCAACAATTCTGACACCGGATGCTCTGCCATCTGTATGCCAGCCTGGATCAGTTCATCAAAGCAGTTATGCAACGCCGCAGCTGAAGACATAAATGTAAAAAAATCCATGTCATAATGTGCCCCATTATTTGCCCGGTCCACCAGTCCGGGCTTCGGTGTGGCCGTCACTTCATACAGCATGCTCTCCACCGCCAGAGCTGCAACCGTTTCTGCTGTCAGTTCTTTCTTCATTTTCCCCCACACTCCTTCTCTTTTTTGATCTATTCGTTATATTTCTATCGCATCAATCATTCCTCTGCCAGAAAGTATTTTTCTTTTACTTTTATTTTTCTATCCACTTTTGGCCTGATTTTATTAAAACACCCACATATCTGTTTTGTAAAAATCCTTCTTTTTATGAACGTATTCATTTTCGGAATAGAACATCTTCTTCCTGTTTTCAACTTTTCTATTGCAAAAACAAATGCTGTGTTATTTCAACTTAAAAACTTTGAACAGTTTTCATTTTGCAATAAAAAAAAGTTATGTGCAGATTCAGACAATGCATTTCATTTTTCTGATGGATTTTTTTATAATGACCATAGACAAAGAAAACCTTTGCATGAAATATCTCTTACATTTATTCAACAGCAAATGTAACGCTAAAACTCAGAATTTTATATTTAAGAAATATATTTACAGAAATGTACAAAAAGCTTACAGAAAGAGGTGTATAAACAATATGGATAAAGAAACTCGTGACCTGATGGCGCAATTGAAAACTTACAGCACCCCGGAACTCTGCGATGGAGCCATTCATAATCCGGCTATGGATTTCGGCATTCAGAGAAAAGTTACGGATAAAAAAGTGGTTGGCATTGCTTATACCGTTGATACCGGCTACTGTTGCAGTGGAATTGTTCCAGATGCCATTCTTGCCGCAGAACCGGAAAGTATTCTGGTCATTGACGGTCACAATTATTGCGGCGGCTCTTTCTGGGGCGATCACCGAAGTATCTGTGCCGTAAAAAAGAATCTCACTGCCGTTATCATCGACGGTGCGTTTCGTGATATCGAAGGCTGTGAAGCCGCCGGTTTTCCAATTTTTGCCAGAGCCGTAGTGCCAAACAGCGCCAGAAAACAGACATATGGAGAACTTAACGTTCCAATCCACTGCGGTGGACAAACCGTATATCCCGGTGATTTCATCGTAGGTGATGCCAATGGTGTCGTGGTGCTTCGTCCCAACGAAGTCCTTCCGACACTTCAGCGTGCCGATGAGAAAAGGAAAAATGAAGCTTATACGATTCAAAAAATGGAAGAAACCGGAGAAATACTTCCACGGGTGATAAAACCTGAGGAAAACTAAGACCTGTAACCGGGATATTCAGTAATCCTAAGAAGAATATGTCATCTTATTCTGACCAGAATCACACAGAAAATCTCACGCAGGTCCAACTTGAATTTTTGATAGCTGCTTATATTTTATGGAGGCGACATACATGGCAGACTGGTACGTTTCAGAACTTCATCCACAATCTTCCGACATGATACAGATGGAACAACTTTTAGAACAGGAAGGAATACGAAAAGATACACATCTGGATTATTCCTGCGGTATTTTTGATGAATCCCATACTCTGATCGCCACCGGAAGCTGCTTTTGCAATACGCTGCGGTGTCTGGCAGTATCCGCTCAATACCGTGGACACGGACTTTTAAACCTAATTGTTTCACACCTGATCCGTATTCAATATGACCGCGGAAATACACATATTTTTCTCTATACCAAACCGGAAAATACCGCTTTTTTTCAGGATCTTGGATTTTATCCGATCAGTACAGCAGCACACAAACTTATTTTTATGGAAAACCGTCGCAACGGATTTGCAAGATATCTGGATACTTTGGTAAAAGAATCTCCAGAAACAGATATGCAATCCTTGCAGCAGAAAAAAATTGCAGCGATTGTCATGAATGCAAACCCTTTCACCCTTGGACATCAATACCTTGTCCAACAGGCCACTGCTGAAAATGACATCGTCCATCTCTTCGGTCTCAGTGAAGACTGCAGTGTAATTCCTTATCAGATCCGAAAAAAATTGATCCTGGAAGGATGCGCCTCATTTTCCAATATCTGTTACCATGACAGTGGACCATACATAATAAGCAATGCTACTTTTCCAAGTTACTTTCTGAAAGATGAAGCGGAAGTAATACGGGAACATGCACTTCTGGATCTGGATATTTTTTCAAAAATTGCCGAAAAGCTGCATATTTCTGTACGTTATGTAGGAGAAGAACCATACAGTCAGGTTACTGGCATTTACAATCAGATCATGAAATCGCAGCTTCCGGATTATGGAATTGCATGCAAAGAAATTCCACGATTGAAAATTCGTGAAAAATCCGTCAGTGCTTCCGATGTTCGTCTGGCGCTCAAGCACAGAGATCACTCATTATTAAAAACACTGGTTCCAGAAAGTACCTACCAGTATTTTACGGATCCGATATCACAGGAAATCAGAGAAAAAATTCAATCTGCAAAAAATGTAGTACATTATTGAGGTGATGATTATGACAGCAAAAAAAATCCTTTTACCAACTCATAACCCAAGTAAATCAGAAGAAAAAGCCGTATCCATTCAAGACATGATGCATTGCCGGGAACAACGCGCAAAATTTCAGAATTCTTTTCTGGAAAGCTATCATTCCCCCGTTATATCATTTTGCATGAATATTCCCGGTCCGATCAAAACAAACCCAGATATCAGACAGGCTTTTGAACAGGGATATCATGCTATCAAAATGGCATTATTAAAACACCATATATTGATCCAGAATGAAATTCTCATTCACAATTTTACGGGAGATGAATATATCTTATCCGTGGACGCAAATGCTTCTGAAATAAAAAAATGGATGTGTGACATTGAAGACACTCATCCACTCGGCCGAATATTTGATATTGATGTAATTGATGCATACGGGACAAAACTTTCCCGGGATAGTTTCCGCAAATGTATCCTATGTGACTGTCAGGCACAGGAATGTGCCCGTTCCCGAAGACACTCTGTAGAGGAAATGTTTCAGGCCATCACAGAATTGATTCGCAAAAATCAGGCATCTTTACTTTTATAAATACGGTAATGTGATACCTTTTACGATTTCTTCCTAAACTATTCATTATAACGCAAACTTCAAATGTCCTCCGACATTTGTTCTACTATTTTTTACATACCCTCCAAAAAAGACATTCCGTTTTTCCAACAGAATGTCTTTTTATTTCACCTATTACAGTTTACCTGTCACCTACTTGTTCCTTCTTATTTCCAGTTATCTTTCTCCTCCGGATAAAGACGTGGAAGCAGATCTGCCAGATTCTGGAACTCTTTCATATTATGTGCAAGCAGAAGCTTCGGTTTCATCAACGGTGTCACTTCGTCATCCGGAAGGATTTTCACCGGTCTGCCGCCAACAATATGCCATCCCAGCCAGAATCTGGAACGAAGCTCAATGCCATCTTCTGTCTCACGTACAAAATGGCACATTACCTCTGAACTTGCCATCGGGTCATTTAAAATACCGGAGTTGGCCGTTACGATAGTACCGCAGGCTTTTGTGCCGATCTTGCTCTCATCAAATCCCATCTCTGAAGGTTTTCTGAAGCATGCAAACAACTCATCTGCGCCAGCTCCGATGTCTTCTTTGATGTGATGTGTCGTTCCCCAGTATTTTTCTTTCAAGGAAAGCTTATCGGAACGTCCCTGGGCCAGGTTCATGCTGTATGCGTAATAATGGTCTTCCGGATCCCATAAGGTATAACGTAATTCGCCCAGACCATGCCATGCAAACCACCAGTCAAACATCTCCACCGTTACACCCGGCATTTTGGTATGATTTGCAATGTATCCGCTGCCATCTTCCATGACACAATATCCAGTCTCCACTTCAAAATATCCCGGATCAAACAGTTTGTTTCTGTCTTCAATTTTCAGTGCCTTTGACGGATCCATCGGAGCATCCAGAAGCGCCAGTTTTTCTTCCGAAACCGGTGCTAATGGCTTCTCATAATATTTTGCGTAGCGTAATTTTTTCTGTTCTTCTGTGATTGGTACTCTGTTTCCCATATGTGATCTTCTCCTTTTCTTTTTCTGTGTTTTTATGTTTTCCTTTTCTTTATGCTAATGATAACACAGAAAATACAATGGCGTAAAACGAAAGCATTGACTTCTTTTATTCCTGATTGGAATATATGATACTGTCTGTTTCTTCGCCCAATGGATTTTCTATAACATAACTATCAAAAAATCATTTTTCTATCATCATGCTATATATGCAAAAAAAGACATCCAGAATACTCTGAATGTCTTTCATTTACAGGGACAGAAGGACTCGAACCCTCGACATTTGGTTTTGGAGACCAACGTTCTACCAACTGAACTATATCCCTATATTAAATTGAAGATATATACCTTCAAAACTTCATACAGAATTAGTGTCTTTCCGTCACCATTCAATTTCTCATTGTTGTTCATAAGGAAGTTCGATTCACT
>CAVKTR010000020.1:0-40982 GCA_963659325.1 Dysosmobacter segnis | reverse complement strand
GGTTCCTCTGTGATGGAAGACAAAGTTTCCTGGCACCATCATGTGCCTTCCCAGGAGGAATATGAACAGATCATGAAGGATTTTGAGGAACGAAAGGAGATGCTGTAGTATGAATAAGATACCAAATCGAAAAGCAATCTGTGATGTGTTGATGAACGAAGCAGAGAATGATAAAAACATTGTAGTACTCTGCAGTGACTCGAGAGGATCGGCATCTCTGGCTCCTTTTGCAGATGCGTTCCCGGAGCAGTTTGTGGAAATGGGAATCGCAGAGCAGGATCTGGTCAGTGTGGCAGCAGGACTTGCGCACTGCGGAAAAAAGGCCTTTGCGGCATCTCCGGCCTGCTTTTTGTCCACGAGAAGTTATGAACAGTGCAAGATCGATGTGGCATATTCCAACACGAATGTAAAACTGATCGGGATCAGCGGCGGCATCAGTTACGGAGCACTGGGAATGAGCCATCACTCCGCACAGGATATTGCGGCATTATCAGCTATCCCAAACATGCGGGTGTATCTGCCAAGTGACCGTTTTCAGACGGAAAAACTGATAGAGGCATTGCTGCAGGATGAACTTCCGGCGTATATCCGTGTGGGAAGAAATCCGGTGGAAGATATTTACAGTGAAAAAGACTGTCCATTTGAAATGAACCGGGCCACCAGGATCGGAGCGGGCAAAGATGTAGTGATCGTGGCCTGCGGAGAGATGGTCCGTCCGTCCGTCGAGGCTGCGAAATTCCTGGAAAACGAAGGCATTCATGCAACGGTACTGGATATGTATTGTGTGAAACCGCTGGATGAGGCAGCTGTGATCGAAACGGCAAAGGAAGCAAAACTGGTAGTGACCGTGGAGGAACATGCTCCTTACGGCGGCCTGGGTTCCATGGTAAGCCAGGTAGTGGGAAGGGCATGCCCGCGTAAAGTTGTTTCTGTGTCCCTTCCGGATGCGCCGGTGATCACAGGAACTTCCAGTCAGGTATTTGACTATTACGGAATGAATGCAGAGGGCATTGCTGACACTGTAAAACAGAATCTGTAAGGAGCGTCTGTATATGGAGAAAAAGTATGTACTTGCCATCGATCAGAGTACCCAGGGAACGAAAGCGATTCTCTTTGATACGCAAGGCCAGCTTGTGTGCAGACGGGATCTGCCGCACAGACAGTGGATCAATGAAAAAGGCTGGGTATCCCATGAGCTGACAGAAATTTATCATAATACGATCCAAGTAGTAAAAAATGTGGTGGAAGCATCCGGCATTTCAAAAGAAGAAATTGCCTGCCTTGGTATCAGTAATCAGCGGGAAACTTCTGCGGCCTGGAAGAAAGAGACCGGGGAACCACTTGCCGATGCCATCGTGTGGCAGTGTGCCCGGGCAGAAGAAATCTGTGCCCGGATCAGGGCGCAGGGGGTGGCGGAGCAGATCAGGGAAAAAACAGGCCTGAATCTGTCTCCCTATTTTCCGGCATCCAAATATGCCTGGCTTCAGGAACAGGTGGAAGCAGTGAAAACGGCAAAAGAGGCGGGAGACCTGTGTCTGGGAACCATTGACACCTGGCTGCTTTACAAGCTGACAAAGGGGTCTGTGTATGCCACGGATTATTCCAATGCATCGAGAACCCAGCTGTTTAATATTCATACGCTGGAATGGGACAGAGAAATCTGCGGCTGGTTTGGCATTGATGCAGAGAATCTGCCGAAGGTCTGTGATTCCGGATTTACTTACGGATATACGGATTTTGAAGGGTATCTGGAGCAGCCGATACCGATCACCGGCGTGATCGGCGATTCCCAGGGGGCTCTGTTTGGTCAGGGATGCGTGGAAAAAGGCATGGTAAAAGCAACTTATGGTACAGGTTCCTCTGTTATGATGAACATCGGAGAAAAAGCAGTGTTGTCAGAATCCGGGCTTGTCACATCACTGGCCTGGGGACTGCATGGAAAAGTATCCTATGTGCTGGAGGGAAATATCAATTATACCGGAGCAGTCATTACCTGGTTGAAGGAAGATATCGGTCTGATCACCTCACCGGGGGAGACGCAGGAACTGGCCGAAGCGGCGAATCCCAAGGATCAGACGTATCTGGTTCCGGCATTTTCCGGTCTGGGTGCGCCTTACTGGAAACCGGAGGCAAAGGCAATCCTTTCCGGCATGAGCCGCATCACAGGAAAACGGGAAATCGTAAAGGCGGCACTGGAATCCATTGCGTATCAGATCACGGATGTGGTGGAAATGATGAAGGCAGAAGACGGAGTGACGGTAAAAGAATTATGTGTGGATGGAGGGCCGACAAAAAATGAGTATCTGATGAGATTTCAGAGCGGTATGCTGCAGACCGTAGTGTGTCTGCCGGACTGTGAGGAATCTTCTGCCCGTGGGGCAGCATTTATAGCCGGAATCACATATGGCCTGTATACCATGGAACAGGTGTCACACCGATCTGTCAGACAGCAGTTTCAGCCGGCAATGACAGAAAAAGAAAGAAATGAAAAGTATGCCGGCTGGAAAGCTGCAGTAGGAAAAGTGCTGTAACAATAAGTGAAACTTAAGGCACAAGTTTAACTTCAAATAATGTAATTCCATGAGCGGAAATTGTGGCATCCAGAGTCAGCAGTGAGGTGTCATTTTTCCGCTCATAGTGCATAAAAGGATAAGAATTCCGCTTCAGTATGTCGACCATTTCCTGGGACAGCTGCTGCGGTTTTCCCATCAAAAGCCAGATATCATAAAACGTGCCGTGCTTTCGGTCAAAGGTGTAGGTTTTGATGGTGTAAGAACCCTGTTTTACATGGAAAATACCATGAAAATGGATCGGCATCGTATTTCGGAACACCTGATAACGGCGGTCAGGAGTGATATAACTCAAAATCTGATCTTTCGGCAGCTTGTCATATTCGGCCATGTTGTAGACCAGCACATGAAAGCCGCGGGACGAGCGGGTGACGATATACGAGTTGGAGTCACAGTCAACCACCTGCGCATCCAGTTTATGCAGCAGCGAAAAGGCGTGGTAAGCCGGTTTCGGAATGCCCTGATAGGTAAAAAGTCCTTCATCTCCATTAAATAAAAGGGAAGATGGCCGGAACTGATCGTTGATATCAGACAGACAGGAAAAACTGAGCCCGTCAATGGTGGAGATCGTCTGAATATAGGTGTGCGCAATGTAAGTGGCCATGAATGCAGTATCACGGATCAGATCGGAAAGATAATACGTGATATTCCATTCGGAGGCAATGATCGGCAGGTCTTCAAATCCATGTTTTTTTGCCACACGTCCCAGAAAGTAAATTAAGTTATTGATAAACTCTCTCGTAGTCAGGGAAAGGTAGTTGTAGGAAGTTTCCGGATAAGGAAAAATGCCATGAAAGTCATTCAGGTTATCCATACAGGAATAGATATGGATCGCCAGATGGCTTGGCGTAATCCCCTCTTTTTTGCAGAAATCCAGAAAGTCCTCATACCAGTCGATACCGTCAGGCAGGGAAAAGTTAGGGGTTCCGATGATCAGACGAGGATCTACTTCCTGAAAAACATTCCAAGTTTCTTTGTATAATTCGAAAAATTCTTCTTTGGTGCCGCCCCAGTAACCATTCTTCATATTCATGTTGGCGGTATTCCAGAAATCAAACTTCCACTGATAGATCGCATCTCCATAGGTATCTTTGCAGTGCAAAAGAAAGGCGCGGACCAGATCTTTCCATTTCTTCATATCCTTTGGCGGGCTTACCTGCGGGTGGGAACTGTAGTACAGATGGCTGTCAAAGGAGGACAGATCCGAAGGCATATATCCGATTTCCAGAAACGGGATCAGTCCCAGGGACAAAATCCGATCCAGTGCACGGGACAGATCTCCGAAAAAGTACATGACAGAATCCGGAAACGGTTCGGTATACACCTGAAAATAATCGCTGAAAATATCCCGGCAGTGAACGTAGGTAAATCCTGTCGTTTTCTTCAGAAATTCCAGTTGATGGTAGACGTCATCCTGCAAAATGAAGGAGAGGGAACCCATACAGATGGAACGGATCCGGCGGTCTGTGGCGATGATTTCCGGGTGTTCCATGGAAAGTTCCAGGGACAGCGGCACCGGTGTTTCTTCTTTGTATTCCGGCTGATAAATGGACTCATCTGTCCGGTTTTTCAACTTGACATAATAGCTGTATAAAAATCCGGCCTGCTGGATCAGGGAATCCTTTGTGGATTCAGAATCGGGATCAGATGCACGCCGGTGTGTCTGGCGGTAGGCACTTGGAAGTTCTCCGTAATATTTTTTAAAGGAATTACAGTAGGACTTGCTGCTCTGGAAACCGTGATCCAGCGCAATGTCTAACAGTGTTTTCTGGGAGTAGATCAGATCCCGGAGTGACTGGTTGACACGGTACCGGTTGATATAGTCCGTATATTTTTCATGAAAAACGGAAGTAAAGTAACTGCTGAAGTACTGCGGATGAAAGCCCAGCATGGCGCTGATGTCTTCCAGGCGGAGTTTTTCCTGATAATGCTCTTTTATGATCGTGAGAATCTGATTGATCCGTTTGATCTCCGTGTTGGAACGGCTGTTTTTGGAAGAAGATTCCTTTTCGTATTCTTTGTCGATGGAAAGTATCATATGGTTTAAATCTGTCAGCTGCTCCAGACTGCGGTTTGGATGATCTGACAGGGAGAGAAACAGGACAGAAGCCATGCGGTTGCACAGTTTATCATACAGTGTTTTGTTTTCACTGCGGGTAAGGCTGTAAGTCTCATAATGAATGCCGGATGGTTCCGGATAAAATAATTCCAGATACCGGTCAAAAATGCGGATTTGATAATAGGTGATACTGTTTCCATGACATTCAATGGAGTATGGCACCTGGGAGGGAAAGAAAAAGATATCATTTTCTTTTATCAAAATATCTTTTTCGTAAGAGCGCACATGGCACTCTCCCTGCAGCAGGATGCAGAGCTCAAAAGCATCGTTCATACGAAGCTCATTTTCAGCGGTTGTTATGATGGAGTGTTCAAAATAATTGGAATCAGAAGTAAGTAATTGTCGTTCCATACAAAAAAATCTCCTTAAATTAACGATAATTCACAAAAAACGAAAAAATAATATGTTTTATACAAATATTATAGAAAAAAACATAGAAAATGGCAACTGTAAAAAGTGAACAAACAGGAAGAAACGTAAATAAAACGAAAAAATAAGGGAGAGATAGAAAAAAGTTCTACTGCTAAAATAAACCCATCAAACAAATCGAGGAGGATAAATTTATGAAAAGGAAATTAGTATCATTGTTTATGGTTGGCGCAATGGCAGCAGGTTTACTTGCAGGATGTGGTTCTGCATCAGACAACAATGGGGCAGCAAATTCAGCAGCAAACGAGGCATCCGGTACAGAGGCAGATGCTTCTGACACAAAACTGGATGGCTCCTGGCCGGCAGAGACCGTAAAAATTGGTGTAGAGGTATATGACACAACCGATACAACCGTTATCGCTTATATGGATTACTTCAAAGATCTGGAAGATTACTACAATGTGGAGTTCATGTTCTCAGAGAGTATCTCAAACGCTGAGGATGAGCTTGCATTTGCAGAGTCCTGTGCATCCGCAGGCTGTGTAGGTTACATTGGCGGATATAACTGTTCCGGAGAGACGATCGTAGATAAAGTTACAGAGAACAAGATGTATTACTGGGGCTGCGAGCGTGGTCTGGATGAAAAATATGCAGATAACGAATATTACCTTGGTGGATTCCAGCCGGTTGGAAGTGATGAGAATGTAGATGCTACAAAAGGCGGCGATTACTTACTTGGCTATTCCATGGCTGAGAACCTTGCAGATCAGGGTGCAAAACACGTTGTATACTGCTCCGGTGGAGACCAGATGGGTATCCAGATGTTCATCGATCGTTTAGAAGGATTTAAAGACGGTATCGCAGCAGCGCAGGCAAACGGAAGTGATATCCAGTGGGATGAAAAACAGGATTCCATCGCTGGATGGCCAGGAACCGATGATTTTGCAGCAGCTCAGTCCAACGCAATTTCAAAAGATTACGATGCAGTTGCATGCTCTTTCTCAGGTTTTGAGGTATGGGCTCAGCCACTTTCTGATGCAGGAAAGGACGATGTTAAGATTGCCGGTGTCGGTGGTGTCGATGGTTCCTTATCTGATCTGTTCGCAGATGGTGTGATCTCCATGGAGTTATATGAGTGCCCTGAGATCGTAACAGGACAGGCTTTCCCGATGATCATGAACGCTGTAACAGGACATGCAGATGTGGTAAAAGGTGACAAAGGATACCTCGCATGCGAGATCCAGAGATGGGTCATCCAGGATGCTGATACATACGATGCAATCTATGAGTTCCATGATGAAGGAAACTACTATGTAACAGCAGAAGACATGACAGAGATCCTCTGTGACTTTACAGATGGTGTAACACAGGATGACATCAATAACTTCTATCTGGAAAAAACATTAGATAACTGCATGAAATAAGATTGCTGCAAAAAGTAAATTAGATTAGTAATGTCGAGACGATTCCCGGAATATCCACCGCCTCCGGTGCCGTATTCCGGGAACTTTTTCGAACATAGTCAGGAGATTTGTATGGAAAGGGAATTGCTGTTTGAAGCAAAGAAATTAACAAAACATTTTGGCCCTACTGTGGCATTGGATAACGTTGATTTTAAAGTTTACCGCGGCGAGATCACCGGCCTGATCGGTGAAAACGGTTCCGGTAAATCAACCATCACATCCATTGCAGCCGGTATGCAGCCGGCCACCAGCGGAGAAATGTTTTTTAAAGGACAGCCTCACAAACCGTCGACCATGATCGAGGGTGCGGCCTGTGGAATTGGAATGATCGTGCAGGAGCAGGGTACCGTTTCCGGTATTTCTGTTGCGCAGAACATTTTTCTTGGAAATGAAAAAAAATTCACGAAATTCGGAATTGTAAATAAAAAAGCGATGAATGCGGAAGCAAAAAAAGCACTGGATGCCATTGGATTTGAGGGTGTGGATCCGAGTGCTCCGATTGATTCCCTGAATATGCAGGACCGCAAGTTAGTAGAGATCGCAAAAACGGTTTACCAGCAGCCGGAAATGCTGGTAGTAGATGAGACAACTACGGCACTGTCCCAGAAAGGACGTGATATCATCTACGGCATTATGAAGAAAATGAAAGAGGAGAATAAAGCAGTTGTCTTTATTTCCCATGACCTGGAAGAACTGATGGTTACCTGCGATACCCTTACAGTACTTCGAGATGGCGAACTTATCACCACACTTTCCAAAGAAGAGATGAATGAAGATGACATCAAGAAATACATGGTAGGCCGTGAGATGCAGGGGGATTATTACCGAAGCGATTACGGCACACCGGTCAGCGACGAGGTCGTACTGAAGGTGGAAGATGTCACCACAGGTACCGGAATGCTGATGAATTTCTCCATGGAATTACATAAGGGTGAGATCCTTGGAATCGGCGGATTATCCCACTGTGGTATGCATGAACTTGGCCGGGCACTGTTCGGTGAGGAGAAAATCTTAGAGGGTAAAGTGACCGATATGAGAACCGGTGATGAGATCACTTCCCCAAGATGTGCACTGCTACACGGATATGGCTATGTATCCAAAAACCGTGATCAGGAGGCACTGGTTCTGGCAGAGAGTATCAAAGATAACATTCTGGCGGCCGGTTATGACAAACTGGAAAAAGGAATCTTTTTAAGCCCGAAAGACTGTACGGAATATGTCAATAAACAAAAAGAAGCACTTTCCATCAAATGTTACTCCATCACACAGGATGTACAGTATCTGTCCGGTGGTA
The DNA here is from genome assembly GCA_963659325.1 of Dysosmobacter segnis. GTDB lineage: Bacteria > Bacillota > Clostridia > Lachnospirales > Lachnospiraceae > Eubacterium_I. The sequence goes on along the minus strand of CAVKTR010000020.1, from coordinate 33,167 downwards.
ACAAACAGAAAGTTGTATTTGGTAAATGGGTTGGCCGCGACTGCGACATCCTGATCCTGGACTGCCCGACCCGAGGCGTTGATATCGGTGTAAAAGCAGCCATGTATCAGCTGATCTACCAGATGAAAAAACAGGGAAAATCCATTGTGATCATTTCGGAGGAGCTGCAGGAACTGATCGGTATGAGCGACAGACTGCTGATCCTGAAAAACGGCAACCAGTCCGGAGAATTTTTCCGAAGTGAAGATCTCAGCGAAAATGAGATTATTAACGTTATGATATAAGGAGAGGGCCATGAATAAAGAAAATAAAAAAGATTATGCAAAAATAATTGGTAACCTTGCTCCGTATATTGGTCTCGGTGCAGTTATCATCCTGTTTGAAGTTTTGACCCAGGGCGCATTGCTTTCTTCCGGCAATCTTCAGGCACTTATGAATTCTGTAATTGTTACCGCGCTGGCAGCGCTGGGCGCAGTATTTGTATTCGGAAGCGGATATTTTGACATGTCCCTGGGCGGATGTATCTGTTTTTCCGCAGCCGTTGGTGCACTGGTTTCTGTAAAAACCGGAAGCCTTGTACTTGGAACGATCGCGATCGTAGCAGTTGCTCTGGCCTTTGGCCTGATGAAAGGTATTTTTGCCGCAACGGTAAATGTTCCGTTTTTCATTTTTACCATTGTACTCGGATCCGTATTATCTTCTGTAGTACTGGTTATCATTGGAAACAAATCCAGCATCAAACTGGTGGATGCTACAAAGGAATTATTTAACCCGACGACACCTCAGATGACAGCCATCAATGTGATCTGCATCGTAGCTTTCCTTCTGGTCTGTGTGTTTATCTTCAATTTCACCTCCATGGGTATCCGTGTGAAAAACCTTGGCGGAAATAAGATCTCAGCCAGACAGTCCGGTATTGATATCAGAAAAACAACTATCACAAGTTTCCTGATCTCAGCTGTTGGTGTTGCCATCGCAGCATTTTTACTGGTACTGCGTACCCGTTCCATCAGTGGAACCACCGCAGGCTCTGTTGGTAATGACGTCATGATCGCTCTGGTACTTGGCGGTATGCCGCTTTCCGGAGGACCGAGAAGTAAAGTAAGTGCAGGTATCCTCGGTGCAGCTACCATCACAGTGTTAAACAGTGGCCTGACGATCATGGGACTGTCTACCGGACAGGTTCAGATCTGCCGTGGTATTGTATTTATCGTTGTTGTATTTATCTCCAGCTTTAGTTACAGAACAAAGCTGCTGCCACGATAGGAGGGGATGAAAATGGCAAAAAAAATTGGAAAAAATATTATCATGACCATCATGATACCAGTAATCATGTTCGTGTTCTTCTATGTATTATGTGCAGTGACCGGAAAAGGACCTTTTGGTACCGCAGCTGATTTTCAGTACATCCTTTATACTTCTGTATATTCCGGATTATTTGCGTTAGCGCTGGAAATCAACATTACAAGCGGACGTTTTGATTTCTCCCTTGGTGCGACCATGATCCTGGCCATCATCATCGGTGGAAACTTTGCAAAAAATCATCATATGGGAGCAGCGGGACTGCTGATCGTGACGGTACTTGTCGGCATGATCATCGGACTGGCTTCCGGTATCATTTATGTATCTTTAAAATTACCGCCAATGGTATCTTCCCTTGGTCTGGCTATCGTATACGAAGCAATTGCATTTATGATGAACCGCGCAAAGGGTGTCAAATTAGTTGGAAAATCCCACATGCTTGTGTTTGCAAAAATGCCGGGTGCACTGATCCTGATCATTGTGGTACTGGCAGTGTTGGTCATTTTGTGGGATCATTCCAAATTCGGATACAACCGTGCGGCACTTGCATCCGGTCAGAAGATCGCGACAGATGTAGGTATCAATGAGAAAAAGAATGCGCTGATCTGCTACATTATCGCAGGTGCGCTGCTGGGACTTGCAGGTGTTGTATATATCAGTAAATTTGGATCCGTTTCTCCGGAGACAGGACTTGGAAGTTCGACTTACTTTATGACAGCCTTCCTTCCGTTTTTCATAGGTGGAGCCATTGCTAAATACAGTTCTCATCCGATCGGAATTTATATGGGAGCCATTTCACAGGCCATTCTGGTATCCGGCCTGGCAAAACTGGGAGCGTCTTCCTCTGTACAGACAGTCATTAACGGTATCGTAGTTATGGCATTCCTGATCTACACTGCAAACAGTTACAAATTTGTGGAAGTGAAGATGTTCAAGGAAAAACTGGAGCAGGCAAAACAGGCCAGACAGCAGGCTGTAAAGTAAATATCAGAAGTAAGTAACAAAAATAAATGTAAAGGAAAGGGCAGACATATGAAATTAAATGACATTAATATAAGAGATCCTTACATTATAAAAGCAGAAGGGAAGTACTATATGTACGGCACACGCAGTGCCACAACCTGGAGTTATGGCGATGGATTTGACTGTTATATCAGTGAAGATCTGGAAAACTGGGAAGGACCGAAGGAAATATTTCACCGTCCGGAAGGATTTTTTGCAGACAAACAGTACTGGGCACCGGAGTGTGTGGAAAAAGACGGCTATTATTATCTGGTAGCAACACTTGGTTCTGACAAAGATCCCATCGGATGCTATGCACTGCGCAGTACAAGACCGGATGGACCATTTGAACCATACAGCAAACGTCTGACACCGGAAGGGGTAAAATGCCTGGATGGAACCGTGTATACAGATCCGGAAGGTACTCCTTGGCTTGTGTATTCTCATTCTTTTGAGAACGGATGCCGCGGTTATATGGATTGTATCCAGCTGGCGGATGATCTCAGCCACAGCATTGGTGAGGCATTTACCTTATTCGATGCAGCGGAAGCGAAATGGGTTGTTCCGTTCCCATATGCAAAAGAGGAATTTGGCGTGGAGGGAGATGCGTACTTCACAGACGGACCTTGCCTGCAGATCATGGAAGACGGCAAGTTGTATATGACCTGGTCCAGCTGGGGCACACAGAATGAGTATGCGGTAGGCGTTGCCGTATCTGACAGCGGTTCCCTGAAAGGACCATGGAGACAGATTGACGAGGCTATGTTCCCGGTGGATGGCGGACACGGTATGTTTTTCACGGATTATGACGGAAAAATGTATTTCACTCTGCATTATCCAAATGAGAAGCTCCATGAACATCCGGTATTTTATCCGGTAACTGTAAAGGACGGAAACCTCGTTTTGATCAAATAATCATATAGAAAACAGTAAAATCCGTTCTGACTTCTCCACATGAAATCAGAGCGGATTTTTATCTATTTTAGTCAGGAGAAAAGTTGTGAGAAAAAGTATTTATCTGGTTCCGCCGGAGAAGCGTGTGCGCCTGTTTATCGATACAGATGCAAACTGTGAAGCGGATGACCATTATGCAATCCTTCATGCACTGATGACCCCGAAGGCAGAAGTAAAAGGCGTGATGGCGGAACACTATGGAAATAAAACACCAGAGGAAATGAAGAAAAGCTATCAGGAGATCATGAAGATTTTCATGATGGGTGGCTATGATCCGGAACTTGTATACAAAGGAGCCAAAGCACCGCTGCAGGATGAACAGACAGCCGGAGAGGGAGAAGGAATTACTGCCCTGATCGCGGAAGCAATGAAAGAGGATAAACGTCCACTGTTTGTTATTTGTCAGGGAGCACTGACCAATATTGCGTCAGCGATTCTGAAACAGCCGGAGATCTGTGGGCGGATGCTGCTTGTGATCATCGGAGGCATCAATTATCCGATGGGAGGATATGAGTTTAATACCATGAATGATCCGGCTGCGTTTAACGTGGTGATGAAAAGTAAAGTCCCGTGCTGGATGATTCCGGAGGAAGTGTACAGTACGATGCAGGTTGGAATGGCAGAACTTGTGGATAAAGTGATGGACCATGATCAGATCGGTCGGTATCTGGTACAGAGAACCATGGAAATGGCTTCTGTCATGTGTAAGGTTGTGCCGGATTATTCAACGGCAGCACCTTACGAATATGCTCTTGGCTTTCCAAACGGCGAGAGCTGGTCACTGGGAGATTCCTGTGGAATCGGTGTGCTGATCAGCCACAATTCCGGCCGTTATACAGAGGTAAAAGCTCCATATGTAAAAGAGGACGGAACTTATGAAATTGAGGAACAGTCCAAGACGGTTCGGTGGTATAATAGCATAAATGGTCGATTTATTTTGGAAGACTTTTTTGCAAAGATTGAATATTACTTTGGGTAAAGAAGGGGGTATAACATGCAGAGAGAAAATTGGAACAGAGCATGGCATTTCTGGAAAGTAAATGATTCCTTTGCCATCGGAAATGGAATCCCGGAATCTGCCGTTCTGGTAGATGTGCCGCACGACGCAATGATTCATGAGAAACCTTTCGCGGAGAGCCAAAATGCAAATAACACTGGATTTCGTGACAGCGGTGTTTACAAATATGCAAAAACATTATCGGTGGCTTCTGAGGACAGAGACAAATTATTTCTTCTGAAATTTGAGGGCGTGTACATGGGTGCTGCCGTTTATGTAAACGGACAGGCAGCCGGAAGAAATATGTTCGGATACAGTACGTTTTATGTGGATATTACACCATTTTTAAAATATGATGCGGAAAATCTGATCACAGTATCCGTCCGCGGAGCCATGAAAAACAGCCGCTGGTATTCCGGCGCCGGTATTTACCGTGATGTGACCCTGCTGAAATCAGACAGATGCCGTATTAAAGAGGACAGTGTACAGCTGACAACACTGGAAGCAGATCAGGAGATGGCTGTCCTGATGCTGCGTGGCCGGATCGCAAATCAGCATGCACGGAATATGAAGGTTCGCGTTTCCTATGAGATCACGGATAAGGAAGGAAACTGCGTGGCAAAGGCTTCTTCCCGGCAGTTTGTGAAAGAACAGTCCGAACTTTCTATCCAGAGAAGATTTTTTGTAGAACATCCGTATCTGTGGAGCGGTGAGATCCCGGATCTGTATCAGTGCAGTGTTTCCTTATATGAAATGCTGCCGGAGGGAGAAGAACTGCTGGATACACAGGATACGGAGTTTGGCATCCGGACCATTGCGACGGATACAAAGCGTGGATTCCGTGTCAATGGAAAAACAGTAAAGCTGCGTGGAGCCTGCATCCATCACGACAGTGGCCTGCTTGGTAGTGCCACATATGAGACGGCGCAGTACCGCCAGATCGCGAAATTAAAACAGGCAGGGTTTAATGCGATCCGTATGGCGCATCATCCGGTCAGTGAAGCACTGTTGAGAGCCTGCGACCATCTGGGGATGTATCTGATGGAAGAAACTTTTGACATGTGGCAGTCCTGCAAATCGGATTTTGACTATGGAATGTTTTTTGAGGATCAGTGGCGCAACGATGTGGCATTGATGATCCAGAAGGATTATAACCATCCGTCCGTTGTGATGTATTCTGTTGGTAATGAGATCCCGGAATTTGGTACCGATGCAGGTGCCGGATTCTGTGCAAAAATCAGTGATTATATCCGTTCCATGGACGATACGAGACTGCTTACCTGTGGTATTAACGGTATTTTTATGACCGGGGATCATCTGGATGAGATTGTAAATGAGATATTAAAAGACTCTGATATCAAGCCTTCCGGAACGGTAAATGATTATCTGACGGTTATGGACAATTATATGCCGGAGCTGGTGGCACATCCTGTGGTAGATGAAAATATTGATAAAATCTGTGCACCGCTGGATGTGGCTGGTTACAACTACATGACTTCCAGATACGAAACGGATGCCGTAAAATATCCGGATCGTGTCATGGTGGGAAGTGAGACTTATCCGCCGCAGATCGCGCAAAACTGGGAAATCATCAAGCGGACAGACAGTGTGATCGGTGATTTCACCTGGACCGGCTGGGATTATATGGGAGAATCTGGAATCGGTATTCCGGCTTACCATTTCGGGGAAGGCGGATTTACGGCGCAGTTCCCGGCAACGTTGGCCTATGTCGGTGATATTGATATTACCGGTTTCAGAAGACCAATGTCTTATTACAGAGAACTTGTTTTTGAACAGACAAAGACACCGTATATCGCGGTTCAGAATCCGCATCATTACGGAGAAAAACCGATGCTGACACCATGGATCCTGGGGGATCTGACGGCATCCTGGACCTGGCCGGAATGCGAGGAAAAACCGGTGATCGTGGAAGTGTACAGTGCCGGAGATGAGGTCGAACTGTTCTGCAATGGTGTGTCATTGGGACGTCAGCCGGCGGGAGAGGCAAATCAGTACCGTGCATATTTTGAGACAACGTATCAGCCGGGAACGCTACTTGCCGTATCTTATGAAAAGGGTGCGGAAATTGGCCGCCGTGAATTAAAGACAGTGACGGGTGATACCGTTTTAAAGGTTTGCGCGGAAGATATGAGTGCTTATGTTCCTAAGCAGACAGAAGAGAAAGGTATTTTGCAGTATGTTTCGCTATCTGTTGTAGACGCTGATGGTACTCTGGATTATAATAACTGTGAGAAACTGAGCGCGGAAATTTCCGGCGCGGCAGAGTGGATGGCCTGCGGAAATGCGGATCCGAGATCTCTGCAGGTGCCGTCTGATCCGGAGTTTGAGACTTTTGAGGGAAAAGCCCAGATCATTGTGCGCAAAAAGAATGCTAAAGAGCCGGTAACATTGACCATACATCGGTTGAGTGATGGATCAGTACAAACAGTGACGTTTTAAGTAAATGTTGTAAAGGGTGGGAAGTTTTCTTCGACTGGAGGAGAATGTCCCACTCTTCTGATAAGTTATGTAATTAATCATAAAGCAGCCTGAGATAGGGTGCTTAAGTATTAGACAGGAGGAGAATAAGAAATGCAGAATATTCCAAATGTAAAAATCGGAGTGGTGGCAGTATCCCGTGACTGCTTCCCGGAAAGTTTATCTGTAAACCGCAGAAAAGCGCTGATGGAGGCTTATACAAAAAAATATGGTACGGAACATATTTACGAATGTCCGGTTTGTATCGTGGAGAGTGAGATCCATATGGTGCAGGCCTTAGAAGACATCAAAAAAGCAGGCTGTAATGCACTGTGTGTCTACCTTGGAAACTTCGGACCGGAAATCTCAGAGACTTTGCTGGCAAAGCATTTTGACGGACCAAAAATGTTTATCGCTGCGGCAGAAGAGTCCGGGGATTCTCTGCTGGACGGAAGAGGCGATGCGTACTGCGGAATGCTCAATGCTTCTTATAACCTGCAGCTGCGCAATATCAAAGCATACATTCCGGAATATCCGGTGGGAGATGCAGAGGATTGTGCAGAAATGATCCATGAATTTGAGCCGATCGCCCGTGCGGTGATCGCGCTCTCTAATCTGAAGATCATTTCCTTCGGACCGAGACCGATGAATTTCCTGGCATGTAACGCGCCAATCAAACAGCTTTATAATCTCGGTGTTGAGATTGAGGAAAATTCAGAGTTAGATTTGTTTGAAGCCTTCAACCAGCATGCAGGGGATGAGCGGATTCCGGCGGTTGTTGTCGAGATGGAAGCAGAGCTGGGCGCTGGTAATAAAAAGCCGGAGATCCTTGAAAAACTGGCACAGTATGAGCTGACTTTAAAAGACTGGGTGCGTGACCACAAAGGGTACCGCAAATATGTGGCCATTGCCGGAAAATGCTGGCCGGCCTTCCAGACACAGTTTGGATTTGTGCCATGTTATGTAAATTCCAGACTGACGGGAGAGGGCATTCCTGTTTCCTGTGAAGTGGATATTTACGGATGTCTGTCGGAGTTTATCGGAACGGTTGTGTCGGAGGATGTGGTTACTCTTCTTGATATCAACAATTCTGTGCCAAAAGATATGTACAATGAGGAAATCAAAGACAAGACAAATTATACGCTGCAGGATACTTTTATGGGATTCCATTGCGGAAATACAAGCTCCAAAAAGCTGGCATTCTGTGAGATGAAATATCAGAAGATTATGGCGAGAACACTTCCGATTGAGGTTACAAACGGAACCCTTGAGGGAGATATTGTCCCGGGCGATATCACATTCTACAGACTACAGTCCACTGCCGATAACAAACTTCGTGCTTATATCGCACAGGGTGAAGTATTGGATGTCCGCACAAAATCCTTCGGCGCCATCGGTGTATTTGCAATTCCGGAAATGGGACGTTTTTACCGTCACTGGCTCATTGAAAAAGGATTTCCACATCACGGAGCCGTTGCATTTGGCCACTATGGAAAAGCATTGTTTGAAGTGTTCAAATACATCGGTGTAGATGTGAACGAGATTGGTTATAACCAGCCGGCGGGAGTCAGATATCCGACAGAAAATCCGTTCAGATAGAACATGGAAACGACTGACGAAAGATTAGTTGTAGAGAATGGATGATTGTTACATAGTATTTATAAAAGCAGATGCTCAGTTCAGAGTGAGAGAAATTTGAGCATACTTACGAGATGGGGTTACATATGTATTATATAGGAATTGACCTTGGAACGTCAGCAGTAAAGTTACTGCTTATGGACAGCGACGGAGAGATAAAAAATATCGTATCAAAGGAATATCCGCTGTTCTTCCCGCAACCGGGCTGGTCAGAACAGAATCCGGAAGACTGGTGGAATCAGACAATGGCCGGGTTAAAGGAACTCCTTGCAAAGTTTGACAAGACAAAGGTGGATGGAATCAGCTTCGGCGGACAGATGCACGGTCTGGTAACACTGGATGAAAATGATCAGGTGATCCGTCCGGCAATCCTCTGGAATGATGGCCGCACAGGAGCCGAGACAGAGTATCTGAATACGGTGATCGGAAAAGAAAAACTTTCGGAGTACACTGCAAATATCGCTTTTGCGGGCTTTACTGCACCGAAAATTCTCTGGATGCAGAAGCAGGAACCGGAGCTTTGGAAGAAAACAGCGAAGATCATGCTTCCGAAGGATTATCTGGCTTACCGTTTTTCCGGAAGTTTCTGCACCGATTATTCGGATGCTTCCGGAATGCTGCTTCTGGATGTGAAAAACAGATGCTGGTCTGAAAAAATGCTGGAGATTTGCAACATAAAAGAAGCACAGCTTCCGAAGCTTTATGAGAGTTACGAAGTAGTGGGAATGATAAAACCGGAGCTTGCGAAAGAACTTGGCGTATCAGAAAATGTGAAGATTATTGCCGGTGCAGGGGACAATGCAGCGGCAGCCGTTGGAACCGGAACGGTGGGCGCAGGAAAATGTAATATTTCCCTTGGCACATCGGGAACGATTTTTATTTCCAGTGATCATTTTACTGTTGATCCGGTGAATGCCCTGCATTCCTTTGACCATGCTGATGGCGGCTATCATTTGATGGGCTGTATGTTATCCGCCGCAAGCTGCAATAAGTGGTGGATGGATGAAATCCTGAAGACAAAAGATTACACCGGGGAGCAGACGGGTATTTCAAAACTTGGTGAAAATCAGGTATTTTATCTGCCATATCTGATGGGAGAGCGTTCTCCGCATAATGACCCGGATGCGAGGGCAATGTTTATCGGAATGTCTATGGATACGATGCGGGAAGATATGACCCAGGCCGTGTTAGAAGGCGTTGCTTTTGGACTGCGTGATTCCCTGGAAGTGGCAAGAAGCCAGGGTATCGCAGTAGAGTGTTCAAAAATCTGCGGTGGTGGCGCGAAGAGTCCGTTATGGCGCAAGATCATTGCAAACGTGATGAATCTGAAACTTGAGATTCCGGAAAATGAAGAAGGACCGGGACTTGGCGCGGCAATGCTTGCTGCGGTAGGATGCGGCGAATATGCGTCTGTGGCAGAGGCCTGCGAGAAGCTGGTGAAGATAAAGGAAACCATTGCGCCGGAACCGGCGCTTGTGGAAAAATACGAAGCGCGTTATCAGAAATTTAAGAAGCTTTATCCGGCGGTAAAAGGATTGTTCGGAGAATACGAACAGGTTTAGGACAATAAATTTGAACAACTTCAAACATGGTTCATTGAGAAAAATGATGTTTCATATACATATGCAATGAGACATTATTGGCTATCGTGGAGCAAATTAAGAAGAGACTGAGCAGAGGTATGGATTTTCTGCTCAGTCTTTTGTCATGTAAGAAAAAATAGTTGAATTGTAAAAATGGTGTATGCGGTAAACGGTGATTAATTTTTCCTGCGCAGCATCTGCAGCACCCGGTCGATTCGCTGCTGTTCCGCGGGATTTACCCCCTGCCGCAGATGCTGGATAATAAAATCGGTTTCGTCTGTGGTAAAAGAGAGATTCTGATTTCTTGCTTTTGTGACAAAGTTCATAAGAAAGGCCATCATATCCCTGGAAGAATTTGGTTTTTCCTGATTCATGAAATTCATGAGGAAGGCCAGTTTTTCCGGAGAGATGTTCTGAAAGGCCGGATTTTGTGTGAAAAAGTTCTGATCCATAAATAAAGCCTCCTGATAGAGTTGAGTTGGTTGTATTTAAGTAGAGAGAGTCGATTACAAATTTTCATCAGATGTTATATATATGAGTGTTGGGAGTGAATTGTTTCTTCAAAAAGGTAAGATTTTACATGTTTAAGATGCCTGTCACAGATGTAATGTCGAGAATATTTAAAATCATATCGATCTGATCCTGCTCCTGTGGCGTACAGTATTCCCGAAGCACGTTTAAAATCTGGTGGGTACGTTCTGTTGGAGTTTCGTTGGAACAGATCCGCAATTCCTGTGCCTGCATTTCCGGGGCAGCATCAAATAGCTGCATAGTGCGCTGCAGCTCGATCATCCGAACCATCATGGAAACCATGCGCTGCTGCGGGCCGTAAAGGTAGGGCACAATGGCTTTCAGCATCTGAATCGGTCTGTTTTGAATCAATGTATCCAGTACAGGTGGTGTATGTTCGTTTTCATGTTCATTCATAGGAGATATCACGTCCATATCTGATGTTTTTTATAATGTATGAAAAAAGTATGCGATTATGAGTAGAAAGTTGTAATCAATGGAAAGAGAAGAAATCGAAGAGAAGGACAAAAATAAAGCGGGCGAAAATAGGTTTATTTCATATAATAATAGGGAATCCATGATGAGATATGGAGGACATAGCATATGGGAAAATTAGTGTATGACGGTAAAAGCGTTTATGAAATAGATGAAGACTGCTTGCGCAAAAAGGAAGAACGGGAACGGCAGAAGGAGATGGAGTGGCAGAGAAAAGAATCTGAAAAGAATGAGAACCGGAGGCGTTGACGCCTCCGGTTCTTGAAATTTAGAAGCAGCCACAGCCGTTTCCATTGTTGTTTCCGCCGCATCCGCCACAGCAGCACAGAAGCAGGATGATCCAGATTGCCTCACTGCAGCTGTTTCCGCCCAGGAAGGAGCCGTTGCCGTTTCCGCATCCGCCGTAGCAGCACAGAAGTAAGATAATCCAGATGATGTTGTTGCATCCGCAACCGTTGTCGTTAGAGCATCCACAGTTTGTAGCAGCTAAATCACTCATGTTGATAGCCTCCAGATTTTTATTTACAATTCATAGTATGTATGCGGCTTGTCAGTGTTTCCTGAAAAAGATACTCATTTTTTCATGGTAATTCTTATTTTCTGTCAATTTGTTTTGGCAGGATTCTAATTTTTGATAAAAAATTTTGCACTTTAACTTGACAAAGTGATAATGAGAATGTATTATTGTATGCAATGAGATTGATTGCATACAATCTATTGGATTGTATACGAGTATGTATATAAGGTGAGGAGCGAATAACATGCGTAAAGTAGTAATGAATAAGCATAATAATCTGTTACAGCTGGAAGAGCATTTTTATCAGCTGGTGGACGTAGATGAACCAAATACATTTAGAAATCTGTTTCCATATGAAGAGATTCCGAAAATTGCGTTCAACGACCGAATCGTACCGCATAACATGCCGGACGATATCTGGATCACAGACACCACATTCCGTGACGGACAGCAGTCAAGAGCTCCGTACACTACCGATCAGATCGTAACCATTTACGATTATCTGCACAAACTGGGCGGCCCGAAAGGAATTATCCGCCAGAGTGAGTTTTTCCTGTACAGCAAAAAAGACCGTGATGCAGTTTACAAATGTATGGAACGTGGATATAAGTTCCCGGAGGTTACAAGCTGGATCCGTGCAAGCAAACAGGATTTCGAATTAGTAAAAGACATCGGACTGCGGGAGACCGGTATTCTGGTAAGCTGTTCCGATTATCATATTTTCTACAAAATGAAAATGACCAGACGTGAGGCCATGAACCATTATTTGAGTGTTATCCGCGAATGTCTGGAGACAGGTATCAGCCCACGCTGCCATCTGGAAGACATTACAAGATCCGATATTTACGGTTTTGTTATTCCGTTCTGTGTGGAACTGATGAAACTGATGGATGAATACAAGATTCCGATAAAAGTTCGTGCCTGCGATACCATGGGATATGGAGTAAACTTCCCTGGTGCCGTTATTCCGCGAAGCGTACCGGGTATCATTTATGGTCTGACCACCCATGCCGGCGTACCGTCTGAGCTGATCGAGTGGCATGGACACAACGATTTTTACAAGGCAGTGACAAACTCTACTACAGCATGGCTGTATGGTGCCTGCGGTGTCAACTGTTCTCTGTTTGGTATCGGAGAGCGTACCGGTAACACACCGCTGGAGGCTATGGTCTTTGAGTATGCACAGTTAAAAGGAACACTGGACGGCATGGATACTACAGTCATCACAGATCTGGTTGATTATTTTGAAAAAGATCTGGATTACACACTTCCGAGCAGAACACCGTTTGCCGGCAAGAACTTCAACGTAACAAGAGCCGGAATCCATGCAGACGGACTGCTGAAAAACGAAGAGATTTATAACATTTTTGATACAGAAAAATTCTTAAAGAGACCGGCGCTGGTATCTATTTCCAACACTTCCGGTCTGGCTGGAATCGCACACTGGATCAACAGCTACTACAGACTGCCGCAGGAGCGTCATCTGGACAAAAACTCAGAGCTGGTTCACAAACTGAAAGACTGGGTTGATGAGCAGTATGACGAAGGCCGTGTAACCGTTCTGACAGACAACGAGCTGGTTGTCAAGATCACAGAGTGCTGCAAGGAGCTGGGAATTATTTTATAACAAGGGGGCAAAAAAGGATGGGAGATAACCATTCGCTCAGTGATAAAGTATTTCATAAACTGCAGGAAGATATTTTATCCGGAAAATATGCGGTGGATGAGGAACTGAAGGAGAAGACCATAGGCGATGAGCTGGGGGTCAGCCGGACACCGGTGCGCGAGGCACTGCGTCAGTTGGAACTTCAGGGACTTGTCACGATCACGCCGAACAAGGGCGCGCATGTGACTGGATTTTCCAAGGAAGATCTGAATGACATTTATGAGATACGGTCTGTGATGGAGGGCTTATGTGCCAAATGGGCAGCGAAAAAAGCCACACCGGAGCAGATTGAAGAACTGGAAGAAATTGTATACCTGACAGAATTTCATGTGTCGAAGGGACACAGTGAGCAGGTATTTGAACTGGATAACAAGTTTCATGAGACCTTATATCAGGCGTCGGGAAGCAAGGTGCTGACAAACGTGCTGACAGATTTTCACAATTATGTGCAGCGGGTGCGCAAAATGACATTGAAATCAAAAGAACGTTCCGAAAAATCAAACGATGAGCACCGCATGATCGCCCAGGCCATTCATGATCATGATCCGGAGAAAGCACAGATGCTGGCAAATCAGCATATTATGAGAACTATTGAAAATATTGATCACTGCGGCTGGGATAATCTGCTGCAGGAATCCCGGAAAGAAAACGAAAAAAGCGGGAATTAAGGATTGGAGGATAATTACCATGGAAAAAATTAAAATGACCACACCTTTAGTTGAGATGGATGGAGACGAAATGACCAGAATTCTCTGGCAGTATATCAAAGACGAGTTATTACTTCCGTTTGTAGATCTGAAAACAGAGTATTATGATCTGGGACTGGAGTACAGAAATGAGACAGACGACAAGGTAACCTTCGATTCTGCTTATGCCACACAGAAATACGGCGTAGCTGTAAAATGTGCAACTATCACACCAAATGCAGCCCGCGTAAAAGAGTATAACTTAAAAGAAATGTGGAAGAGCCCGAATGGAACCATTCGTGCGATTCTTGACGGAACGGTATTCCGTACACCGATCAAAGTAAAAGGCATTGAACCATGCGTAAAGAACTGGAAAAAACCGATCACCATTGCCCGTCATGCTTACGGTGATGTATACAAAGCATCTGAAATGAAGATTCCGGGACCGGGAAAAGTAGAGCTGGTTTATACCGCTGAGGACGGAACAGAAGTAAGAGAGTTAGTTCATAACTTTACCAGCGCTGGTGTCGTTCAGGGACAGCATAACATCTGCAAATCCATCGAGAGTTTTGCAAGAAGCTGCTTTAACTACGCACTGGATATGAAACAGGATCTCTGGTTTGCAACAAAAGATACCATTTCTAAAAAATATGACCATACATTCAAAGATATTTTCCAGGATATCTATGATGCAGAGTACAAACAAAAATTCGAGGCAGCAGGCATCGAGTACTTCTACACACTGATCGATGATGCAGTAGCCCGTGTCATGAAAGCTGAGGGCGGATTTATCTGGGCCTGCAAAAACTATGATGGCGATGTTATGAGTGATATGATCTCCTCCGCGTGCGGATCTCTGGCTATGATGACTTCCGTATTGGTTTCCCCGAGCGGCGTATACGAGTATGAGGCTGCTCACGGAACCGTTATGAGACACTATTACAAACATCTGGCAGGTGAGGAGACATCCACCAACTCCGTAGCAACTATTTTTGCATGGACTGGTGCATTACGCAAACGTGGCGAGCTTGACAATCTGCCGGAATTAGTAAAATTTGCAGATAGTCTGGAAAAAGCTTGTATTGATACAATAGAATCTGGTAAAATGACAAAAGACTTGGCATTAATTACAGAATTAGAGAACCCGGTTGTATTAAACAGCCTTGATTTCATCAAAGCAATCCGTGAGACACTGGAGAAAATGTACGCATAAGTATAGTTGCGTATATAAAAATGCAGTGTTGGCTGAAACGGTGATTCTGCAAATTGCCAAATAAGGATAAATATTCGGGACTGCGATGGATTTACAAAAAGGTGTAAATAATATAGGGTGAACTATTTATTCGATTATGAAAAATGAAACACAGGAATCCTGCGCTCTGCAGGATTCCATTTTTAAGGTGAGGAAGAAACATATGATTTTAGCATGTCAAAATATCAGTAAATCATTTGGTGTGGATCCGGTGATCCGAAATGTGAGTTTTCATGTGGAAGATCAGGAAAAAGTGGCAATTGTAGGAATTAACGGTGCCGGAAAATCCACACTGTTAAAAATTATCGTAGGGGAACTGCCGGCAGATGAAGGTACGGTAACCCTTGCAAAAGGAAAAACGCTGGGCTATCTGGCACAGCATCAGGATATCTCCGATGAGCGGACAATTTATGAGGCGGTTCTGGAAGGAAAGCGCCAGCTCATCGACATGGAACAGAAGATCCGTGAGCTGGAAGAAGGAATGCAGTCCGTATCAAAAGAGGATATGGAAGCTTATATGGAAAATTACCATAAGCTGCTGCATGAATTCGAAGCCAGAGACGGTTATTCATACCGCAGCGAGGTTTCCGGTGTCTTAAAAGGTCTTGGATTTTCCGAGGATGATTTTGAAAAACACTGTAATGAGCTGTCCGGTGGACAGAAAACCCGTGTATTCCTGGCGCGACTGCTGGTGACACATCCGGATATCATTCTGCTGGATGAGCCGACGAACCATTTGGATATTGAGTCTATTCAGTGGCTGGAGACATTTTTGTTGAATTACAAGGGAGCTGTTGTGATCGTAGCCCATGACCGTTATTTTCTGGATCGGATCGTGACAAAAGTTGTGGAGATCAGCATGCACAAATCCGCGGTTTACGATGGTAATTATACAGCTTATGCAGCAAAGGCTGCTTTTGCAAGAGAGGAAGCGCTGCGTGCTTATTATAATCAGCAACGGGAGATCAAGCATCAGGAAGCAGTCATTGAGAAACTGAAATCCTTTAACCGGGAGAAATCCATCAAGCGTGCAGAGAGCCGTGAAAAACAGCTGGCCAAAATAGATGTTCTGGAAAAACCGCAGGAAGAAAAGTCCGAAATGCATATGACTCTGTCACCGTCTATCATCAGTGGAAATGATGTGCTGCGTGTAGAAGGTCTGTCAAAAGCGTATGAAAATAAGAAACTGTTTCAGGATATTTCCTTTGAAATCAAGCGCGGCGAACGTGTGGCCCTGATCGGCCAGAACGGAACCGGAAAGACAACGATTTTAAAAATCCTGAATGAAAAAGTAAATGCAGATGCCGGTTCCTTTATACTTGGAACCAATGTAAAGATCGGATATTACGATCAGGAGCAGCAGGTGCTTCATATGGAAAAAACGCTGATGGAGGAGATTGCGGACGATTATCCAAAGCTGACACAGACCCGTATCCGAAACATTCTGGCAGCATTTTTGTTTACCGAGGATGATGTGTTCAAGCGCGTCAGTGACTTGAGCGGTGGTGAGCGCGGCCGTCTGTCACTGGCAAAACTGATGCTCTCCGAGGCAAACTTTCTGATCCTGGATGAGCCGACGAACCATTTGGATATCGCTTCCAAGGAGATTCTGGAGTCAGCGCTGAACCGTTATGAGGGAACCGTACTGTTTGTATCCCATGATCGTTATTTTATTAACCGGACAGCGACCCGCATCCTGAATCTGACGGAGCATAGCCTGGTTAATTATATCGGCAATTATGACTATTATCTGGAGAAAAAAGAGACAAATGAGCGGGCATATCTGGCTTCTTCCGAGACAGAAGCAGCGGTAAATACCGAAGAAGTGTCTGAGGGCAAGACCGACTGGCAGTCTCAGAAGGAAGAACAGGCAAAAAAACGTAAGATCCAGAACCGTGTGAAAAAGATCGAAGCCGAGATTGAGTCTCTGGAAGAAAAACTGGCAGAACTGGATGAACAGTTTCAGGATCCGGTAGTGGCTACAAACTCCGCAAAGCTTGGAAAATTGCACAGTGAGCAGGTAGAAGTGCAGGAAAAACTGGATAAACTGTACGAAGAATGGGAAGAGTTGGTGTCGGATTGATAAAAAATTGACAAAAAGAACCGATGTGTATATAATGACCGTAGATAACTGTAGAAAACTACAGACGGTTGGAGGAGTAATAGGAACAATGCAAAAGGAAATTTCGCAGGCTGTCATACGACGGATGCCGAGATATTATCGTTATCTGGGAGAATTACTGGATGCGGGAGTGGAGAGAATATCATCCAATGAGCTCAGCGTCCGCATGAAAGTGACAGCGTCACAGATTCGACAGGATCTGAATAATTTTGGTGGTTTTGGCCAGCAGGGATACGGATATAATGTACAGTATCTGTATGAAGAGATTGGAAAAATCCTCGGTCTTGACCGACAGCACAATATCATCGTTGTCGGAGCCGGTAATATGGGACAGGCGCTGGCAAATTATGTAAAATTTGAGAAACGTGGATTTGTTATCACAGGATTATTTGATGTCAATCCGGCACTGGCTGGTCTGTCCGTCCGTGGTATCGAGATACATATGATGGATGAACTTCCGGAGTTTTTAAAGACACAGCGTGTCGACATCGCTGTTCTGACCCTTCCGAAGGAGAAGGCAGAGCAGGCAGCAGAAAAGCTGGTAGAGCTTGGAATTCATGCCATCTGGAATTTCGCACATCTGGATCTGGAGCTTCCGGATGATGTGGTAGTAGAAAATGTTCATTTGTCTGACAGCTTAATGCAACTGTCCTATAACATTGTTCGCAGACAGGATGAGAAATAAGTAAACATCGATGAGAAGTTATAAAATGCGCTTTGTTCTATGGACAGAGCGCATTTTGCTGACTCAGGAAACGATAACGTAAAAAGAATAGGAGTTCCTGAAGCCGGTCGGGATATGACAGAGGGGGAAATTATATGAAATATATTTTAGATAGTCATGAAATGAAACAGTGTGATGAAAATACGATGCAGCGCCGTGGCATGCTTTCCGCAGTACTGATGGAGCGGGCAGCTCTGGCAGCGGCACAGGAGATCGTCAGTCGTTATCCGGATCCTGAGACAAAAGTACTTATAGTTTGCGGGGCTGGAAATAATGGCGGTGACGGTATCGCCGTTGCGCGTCTGCTGTATTTGCAAAAATATCAGGTATCCATCTGTTTTGTTGGAAAACGTGAAAAAATGACCACGGAGACTGCACGTCAGATGCAGATCGCAGAAAATTATGGTGTATCGTTCTGCAATGTCAGCGAGGCCTTTGCTCAGAACTGGGATGTGGTGGCGGACGCCATTTTTGGCATCGGTCTGTGCCGGGAGATATCCGGAAAATATGCGGATATTCTGGCACAGATGAACGAGAGGAAGGCAGATAAAGTGGCAATCGATATCGCTTCCGGTGTGTCCGGAAGTACCGGTCAGGTGCTTGGAATTGCTTTTCGGGCAGACCTGACGGTAACGTTTGGATTTGCAAAACGGGGCCAGCTTCTGTATCCGGGAATGGAATACACCGGAGAACTGAAAGTGGCAGATATCGGAATTGATGAGCAGAGTCTGTTTGATTTGAAGCCGCAGATGCGTGTGTTAGAACCAGCAGACCTGAAGTTTTTGCCAAAACGGGAATCCCGTTCCAATAAAGGAAGTTATGGAAAATTGTTAATTTTAGCCGGTTCTGATCAGATGGCAGGAGCTGCGATTTTTGCAGCAAAAGCGGCTTACCGGATGGGATGCGGTCTGATCCGGGTGGCTACCGTGGAAGAAAACCGCCTGATTTTGCAGGAACAGGTGCCTGAGGCTGTTCTGGCGGTTTACAATGACGGGACAGATGTGGTAAAATTTGTAGAAACACAATTACACTGGGCGGACGCTGTAGTGGCAGGACCAGGCATCAGTCAGTCGGAACTGGCAGAAAAAATGCTACATGAACTGATCCGACAGATACGGATTCCGTGCCTGTGCGACGCAGATGCTCTGAATATACTGGCAAGACATCCGGAATGGTGGAATGAGGTACAGACAGAGATGATCATTACACCGCATCTTGGGGAAATGTCCCGGCTTACGGGGCAGCCGATTTCAGAAATTAAGGATGAACTGGTGCAGACGGCATCAGAATTTGCCAAAGAGCATCAGATCAACGTTGTTTTGAAAGATGCACGGACCGTGACAGCGGGAAAAAATGGCAGCTGTTTTCTGAATCTGAGTGGAAACCACGGCATGGCGACAGCCGGAGCCGGAGATGTGTTAAGCGGCGTGATCGGCGCCCTGCTGGCACAGAAGCTTGAACCGAAGATAGCGGCGCCTCTGGGCGTTTATGTACATGGACTGGCGGGAGATGCGGCAGTACCGAAATGCGGTCATTATGCAATGATGGCCAGTGATATTGTGGAAGGAATCATAGATGTGTTGCGGAAACAGGAGGACACAAAAGAATGATAGAATATCGCAGAATAAGTGCAGACATTGATTTGGATGCATTGACACATAATTTAGATGAAATACATCGCTGTATCAGCGAGGGCACAAAGATCATTGCCGTTGTGAAGGCAGATGGTTATGGGCACGGAGCGGTTCCACTGGCAGAAGTCATGGAAAAACGTGAGGATGTCTGGGGCTATGCAGTAGCCACGCCGGAGGAAGCAGAGGAACTTTATACGAATGAGATCAAAAAACCGATTTTGATCCTTGGCTATACCTTCCCGGAATATGATGAGCAGATCGTAAAAGAAGACCTGCGTCCGGCTGTATTTTCCCTGATTCGTGCCGAACAGCTGTCAGAAGAAGCCGTAAGACAGAACAAAATCTGCAAGATCCATATCAAACTGGACACTGGAATGAGTCGGATCGGTTTTCAAGTGACAGAGCAGGCGGCAGATGAGATTGCACAGATCGCGAAGCTGCCGAATATTATGATAGAAGGAATCTTCACTCATTTTTCAAAGGCAGATGAGACAGACAAGACATTTACAAAGAAGCAGGCGGATGCTTATGATCAGATGATCGAATGGTTAGAGGAACGCCAGGTATCCATTCCGGTGCATCATGTATCAAACAGCGCGGGAATCGTGGACCTGCCGGAATATAATAAAGATATTGTCCGTGCAGGCATTATTTTATATGGCCTGTGGCCATCCGATGAGGTGCAGAAAGAGAATATCGATCTGCAGCCGCTTCTTTCCTTAAAGAGTCATGTGGTTCATGTAAAAGAGCTGGAGCCGGGACGGATCATCAGTTACGGCGGTACTTTTGAGGTGGAAAAACCGATGCGGATCGCAACGGTGCCGGTGGGCTATGCGGACGGTTATCCACGCAGCCTGTCAAACAAAGGCTATGTACTGATCCACGGAAAACGCGCTGCCATCTGCGGAAGAGTCTGCATGGATCAGATGATGGTGGATGTGACAGATATCGCGGATGTATGTCCGGGGGATGCAGTGACCCTGATCGGACGGGACGGCGCCGAGTGTATTACATTGGAAGAACTCGGAGATCTGTCCGGACGTTTTAACTATGAGTTTGCCTGCGATCTGAACAAGCGGATCCCGCGGGTTTATGTAAAGCAGAAATAAGAAAAATTTCTCCGGAAAATAGAATACACACGCTGAAATGAGGGAAGAATGAGAACAACCTGAACAGATGGAGTGTGTAACATGTTGATTCGAAGAGGAGATATTTATTATGCTGATCTGCGCCCGGTGGTGGGATCGGAACAGGGCGGTGTGCGACCGGTGCTGATCATTCAGAATGATATCGGAAACCGGCACAGCCCCACGGTGATCTGTGCGGCCATTACGTCGCGGATGAACAAAGCCAAATTACCGACACATATTGAACTGAGTGCAGCCCGTTACCATATGGTGAAGGATTCTGTAATCCTGCTGGAGCAGCTGCGCACCATTGACAAAGTGCGGTTAAAAGATAAAATCTGTCATCTCGACAGTGAGATTATGGAGAAAGTTGGAAAAGCATTGCGGATCAGTCTGGAACTGTGAAGTACATAGGAGGAGTATGAGATAATGGAGGATGACGGTAGTCCGTTAAATACAATCGGAAAAGGATTTAAGAAAATATTTGGAAAAGGACGGCGTCCGTCCGGCGAAGATCTGACGGAGCAGGAACTCATGTCCATGGTCAACGAAGGTCATGAAAACGGGGTTCTGCAGGAAAGCGAAGCGGAGATGATCAACAATATTTTTACGCTGGATCAGAAAGAAGCGAAAGATATCATGACCCACCGCAAGCAGATCACGGCACTGGACGGCACATGTACGCTGCAGGATGTACTTGCAAAGATCCGCGATATGGGCTATTCCCGCTATCCGGTCTATCTGGATGATATTGATAATATTATCGGTATCATACATATCAAAGATATTTTAAATCAGATGCAGGATCCGTCCAACATGGAACTGCAGCTGACGAAGATCAATGATCTGAACCGGCCGGCGTCCTTTATACCGGAGACCCGGAATATCGATGTGCTGTTCAAAAATATGCAGTCCCAGAAAACCCATATGGTGATCGTGGTGGATGAGTACGGACAGACCTCCGGACTGGTGACCATGGAAGACATTCTTGAGGAGATTGTCGGAAATATTTTTGACGAGCACGATGCGGAGGAAGAGCAGATCGTTGAGGAATCAGACGGAAGTTATATCATTGAAGGAATGACGGATTTCGATGAGGTGTGTGAACTTCTTGACATTCAGAGCGAAGAACCAGAGGATTTTGATACTTTAAGCGGTTTCCTGATCTCCAGGATCAACAAGATCCCGGTGAACGGAGAAACGTATCAGGTGGAAGCTTACGGCTATCGGTTTGATGTGCTGATGGTAGAGCATAAGGTAATCCGCACCGTCCGTGTGACAAAAGAACCGGAACAGGAAGAGAAACAAGCCTTGTCAGAATAGAGACAGTGTGTTATAATGGTCGATAGTTTCGAAAAAATAAGATAGGGAGAGATAAAGATGTCAGGACATTCAAAGTTTGCAAATATTAAACATAAAAAAGAAAAAAATGATGCTGCAAAAGGAAAAATCTTTACTATTATCGGACGTGAGATTGCAGTAGCAGTAAAAGAGGGCGGTCCGGATCCTGCAAATAACAGCAGACTTCGTGACGTTATCGCAAAAGCAAAAGCAAACAACATGCCGAACGATACCATTGATCGCGGTATTAAAAAAGCTGCCGGAGATGCAAACTCCGTAAATTACGAGTATGTTTCTTATGAAGGATATGGTCCGAGCGGTACAGCGATCATCGTTGATGCGCTGACAGACAACAAAAACCGTACAGCAGCAAACGTAAGAAATGCGTTTACAAAAGGAAAAGGAAATGTAGGAACACCGGGTTGTGTATCTTACATGTTTGATAAAAAAGGTCAGATCATCATTGACAAAGAGAACTGCGAGATGGACGCAGATGATCTGATGATGGCTGCTTTAGATGCAGGCGCAGAAGATTTCAATGAGGAAGAGGACAGCTTCGAGATCATCACTGATCCGGATTCCTTCAGTGAAGTAAGACAGGCATTAGAAGATGCAGGTATCGAGATGGCAAGTGCTGAGGTTACTATGATCCCTCAGACTTACGTTGAACTGACAGACGAGCAGGATCTGTACTGCATCAACAAAATCCTTGATCTTCTGGATGCAGATGATGATGTACAGCAGGTATATCACAACTGGGATGAGTAATCTTACGGAAGATCGTTCGAACTGAATATTGTAAAATAATGGAGAGAGATGTCGAGACTGACATCTCTTTCTTTTTTTGCAACTGACCTTTTACATTAGTTCGCTACTATGGTATAATGTAATCAATAAATTTGAATGCAGACCGGACGCAGATCCGGAATGAAAGTCAGGGGGTTCAAAATGAAAAAGGTTTTATTTGCTGCTTCAGAATGTGTACCATTTATCAAAACCGGAGGTCTTGCGGATGTATGTGGAGCACTCCCAAAACAGTTTGATAAAAACGAATGGGACGTTCGTGTTGTAATACCGAATTATTCCTGTATTCCGGAAAAATACCGGAATCAGTTTGAATATGTAACGCATTTTTATATGGGAACAGGTCCTTACGTACCGAGCAAATATGTCGGTGTTTTGAAATATGAACTGGATGGAATTACCTATTATTTCATTGATAACCAGGAGTATTTCAACTGCTTCCTTCCATATGGAGACATCCGTTACGATATCGAGAAATTTACATTTTTTGACAAAGCGGTATTATCCATGCTTCCATTGATCGGTTTCCAGCCGGATCTGATCCATTGTCATGACTGGCAGGCCGGTCTGATCCCGGTATTTTTGAAAACAGAATTCCAGGGCGATATGTTCTTCTGGGGTATGAAGACCATCATGACGATCCACAATCTGAAATTCCAGGGTATCTGGGATGTCAAGACCATGATGGGACTGACCGGTTTCCCGAAGAATCTGTTTACACCGGATAAGCTGGAGTTCCAGAAAGATGCCAATATGCTGAAGGGCGGACTGGTGTACGCAGATTATATCACAACCGTCAGTGATACTTATGCACAGGAGATTCAGACACCGTACTATGGAGAAGGACTGGATGGTCTGCTTTCTGCCCGTCATTTCGATATGCAGGGTATCGTAAACGGTATCGATTATGATATTTACAATCCGGAGACAGATCCGAAGCTGTTTGTAAATTACAACCGTGACAACTTCCGCAAGAAAAAAGTGGAAAACAAAGTAAAATTACAGGAAATGCTTGGTCTGACCGTAGACAAGAAGAAATACATGATCGGACTGATTTCCCGTTTGACAGATCAGAAAGGTCTGGATCTGGTTGATTATGTATTTGAACGGATCCTGGATGACAATTCACAGTTTGTTGTGATAGGAACCGGCGAGGAGCGTTACGAAAATATGTTCCGCCATTTCGCATGGAAATACGGTGACCGTGTTTCTGCAAATATCTGCTATGATTCTGATCTGGCTCAGAAATTATATGCATCCGCAGATGCATTCCTGATGCCGTCCAGATTTGAGCCGTGTGGTCTGACACAGATGATGGCTTTCCGCTACGGAACCGTACCGATCGTGCGTGAGACAGGTGGATTGAAAGACACCGTAGAGCCGTATAACGAGTATGAGAATACCGGTACAGGCTTCTCCTTCACAAATTATAACGGCGAGGATATGCTCAACGTGATCAACTACTCCAAGAAGATATTCTTCGAGCGCAAACGCCAGTGGAATCAGATCGTTGACCGCGGCATGGCAAAAGACTTCTCATGGAAAGTTTCAGCCGGACGTTATGAAGGGTTATACAATTATCTGATCGGACAGAAATAAAATTATGATATGCTCACATTATGAAAAAGATAGTGTGAGCATATTTTTTTTGATAGCTGCACATACTTCTAAAAAATATTGGAGGAATGGTGCAATGTCAGAAAAGAAAGAAGTCAGAGATCAGGAATTAAAGGAATACGGACAGTTTGAGATGAGTGATAACCGGCAGCAGCATAAGATCCAGCTGTTGTCGGTGATCGGAGAGGTGGAGGGACATGAATGTCTGTCTGCCAACACGAAGACGACAAAATACGAGCATGTGCTGCCAAAACTGGCAGAAGTAGAGGATGACCGAACCGTAGATGGACTTCTGGTGCTGTTAAATACGGTGGGCGGAGATGTGGAATCAGGTCTGGCCATTGCGGAGATGATCGCATCTTTGAGTAAGCCGGTGGTATCCCTGGTGCTGGGAGGGAGCCATTCCATCGGTGTGCCCCTGGCGGTTGCTGCGGATTATTCCTTTATCGTGCCCACAGGAACCATGGTCATTCATCCGGTACGGATGAGCGGAACCGTGATCGGGGCACCACAGACCTATGATTATTTTCAGCAGATGCAGGATCGGATCACGGGTTTTATTGCGGCGCACAGTCAGACAAACCGGGAGCGGATCGAGGAACTGATGCTGAATACAAGTATGCTGACCAAGGATCTCGGGACGATTCTGGTGGGGCATCAGGCGGTGGAAGAAGGAATCATCAATGAAGTGGGCGGCATCGGAGATGCCATGCGCAGGCTGCATTTTATGATCAATGAAGACTGCATTTGAACGCTGAGATCATGAAAAGTGTATATGATCAGCAGGAACAGGAATCTTTCAAAAAGAGGAGTAGAGGAAAAAAATACGTCGGAAAATCAGAGATGACATGGGCGGAAAAATGTGTTATGCTAACAGTATTCTATACGAAAGAAGAGGTTAGGGCTGATGTCGTTATTACAATCTGTGCTGATGGGACTGATCCAGGGGCTGACAGAGTTTCTGCCGGTAAGCAGTTCCGGACATCTGGCACTTTTTAAAATTTTATTTAATGTAAATACGGATACAGGACTTTTGTTTGACGTAATGCTTCATGTAGGTACACTGCTTGCGGTATGTATCGTCTATTATAAAGATATCATACACCTGGTCAAAGAATTTATCGGTATGGTTGTGGACTGTATCTATAACCTTACGGTTTTGATCGGAAAAAGAGGACAGGGCGTATACCGCCATGTGATACACAATGGTTATCGAAAATTTGTTATGCTTGTGATCGTGTCGACGATCCCAACGGGTATTCTCGGATTTGTGGCATCCGATCTGGTGACTGCCGCATCCGAAATCCTGTTTGTGCCGGGCATCTGCCTGATCATCACGGCGGTGCTGCTGTTTATCTGCGACCATGTTCCGGAAGGACACAAGAAACCGAAACAGGTCAGCTATGCGAATGCATTTATCATCGGTATCTGTCAGGGAATCGCAACCCTGCCGGGTATTTCCAGATCCGGTACCACCATTACAGCATGTACCCTCAGTGGATTTGACCGCAAATTTGCAGTAAAGTATTCCTTTATTATGTCAATTCCGGCGATCCTCGGAGCTATGGTACTGCAGCTGAAGGATATCGGAAGTGCAACAATCGACAAATCCCAGATCGGTATCTATGCCATCGGTATGCTGATCGCAGCGGTTGTCGGATATATCTGTATTAAAGCGATGCTTATGATCGTGAAAAAAAGAAAGTTTACATATTTTTCCATCTACTGTCTGATCGTGGGCGCAATCTCCATTATCGGATATTTTGTGACGGCTTAGATAGGGGAGAGCATGGAAGTTAGAAAGGTTTTATATGGCAGCTCAGAAAAAAACATCAACCCGGAAAAAGACATCCGGTAAAAAAACAACCACAGCAAGGAAGAAACAGAGCAGTTCTGCGCAGACATTTACATGGCGTGCAGAATTGCTGCTTTTTGCGTTCCTGGCGCTGGCAATTTTACTTTTTATCGGAAATATCGGAAAAGGCGGTGTGGTCGGAAATGCGCTTAGCAATGTTTCCTTTGGATTGTTTGGCGTATTGGCATATCTGTTTCCAGTTCCACTGTTTCTGATTCCGGCCTTCATGGTTTCCAACCGGCAGAACAGCCGGAGAGGACCAGCCTATTCCGGACGGGTAATTATGAAAGTGACAGCCGGTATTCTGCTGTTCCTTTTTTTATGTGTGTTTGCACATATTGTCTGCTGGTGGGATCAGGCGCCGCACAAAGTGACGGCCTTATACATAGAATGTGCGGGAAAACATACCGGTGGCGGTGCCATCGGAGGACTGCTCGGAATCCTGTTTACCAAAAGCTTCGGCATGATGGGAGCGGTACTGCTGGATCTGCTGATCCTTGTGGTATGCGTGGTATTGCTGACGGAACGGTCCTTCTTTAAGGGCGTTTCTAAAGGCGGCAGAAAAGTGTACGAATCCGCCAGAGTCGATGCGGCCCGGAGAAAAACAAGAGCTCAGGAACGCAGCAGAGAACGTTTGGTCCGCAGGGAAGAGCGCAGAACAGCGGCAGAAGAAAAACGTAGAATGGATCGGAAAGTGTCCGGCGTGGCCCTGGATACAAAGATTTATCCGCAGCAGCCGGAAGAAAAGGCAACGGATAATCTGACAGAGTTATCTCTGGATCCAAAAGAAACAGCGAAAAAGAACAAGACGGCGCGGAGCGCTTCCAAAGTGGATATCCCGACGGTACAGGATGTGCCGATTCAGGAGTCCGGGGATATCACCCAGGCGCAGTCGGATGATTTCTGGGCACAGCATCCGCAGCCGGAGATTCACTTATCCGGAGAACAGGATCCTTATCAGGAACCGCAGAAACCGGTAAGGACGGTGGCACAGCCAAAAGCAGCACCACAGCCGAAGATTCAGGTACAGGAGGCAGCTGTTCCGGAATCAGAGGCAGATGTGCAGCCGGAAATGAAAAAGAAATCACACCGTACCGGTCAGCCAAAACAGTCCGCTCAGCAGGTAGAGCAGGAGATTGCTGATGTGCGGGATGAAATCGCAGAACATGCAGAGGATGCTGCAAGAGCCTATGTATTTCCGGAAATTTCCCTGTTGCAGAAAGGTGATCCGAATATGACCGGAGATTCCAGACAGCATCTGCAGGAAATGTCCGCAAAACTTCAGATGACACTGACGAATTTTGGCGTGAATGCAAGAGTAACCAATGTCATCTGCGGACCTACCGTTACGCAGTATGAGATTCAGCCGGAAATGGGCGTAAAGGTAAGCAAGATCCTCGGACTGGCGGATGATATCAAACTGAATCTGGCTGTTCCGGATATTCGTTTTGAAGCACCGATCCCGGGCAAATCTGCCATTGGTATCGAGGTGCCAAACAAAGAGAACGTGACCATTGCCTTCCGTGATCTGGTGGAATCCAGAGAATTCCAGGATCATGCATCGAAAATCTCATTCTGTACCGGTAAAGATATCGCCGGACATGTCATCGTGGCGGATATCGCAAAGATGCCGCATTTGCTGATTGCAGGTGCGACCGGTTCCGGTAAATCCGTTTGTATCAATACCATCATCATGAGTATTCTGTACAAGGCAAAACCGGATGAAGTAAAATTGATCATGATCGACCCGAAGGTGGTAGAGCTGAGTGTATACAACGGTATTCCACATCTGCTGATCCCGGTGGTAACAGATCCGAAAAAAGCAGCCGGGGCGCTTCACTGGGCGGTTTCCGAGATGATGGAACGTTATCAGACCTTCCAGAAATACGGTGTCCGTGATATGAAGGGCTATAATAAGAAAGTAGAGTCCATTCAGGACCTTCCGGGAGAGGATAAACCGAAAAAAATGCCACAGATCGTCATTATCGTAGACGAGCTGGCAGATCTTATGATGGTAGCTTCCAATGATGTAGAGGATGCTATCTGCCGACTGGCTCAGCTGGCCCGTGCCGCCGGTATGCATCTGGTCATTGCCACACAGCGTCCATCCGTCAATGTCATCACCGGACTGATCAAGGCAAACATGCCGTCACGTATCGCATTTGCCGTTACCTCCGGTGTGGATTCCAGAACGATCCTGGATATGAACGGCGCGGAAAAACTGCTTGGAAAAGGTGATATGTTATTCTATCCGCAGAATTATCAGAAGCCGCTGCGTGTGCAGGGTGCCTTTGTGACAGACAAAGAAGTATCGGATGTGGTAGAATATATTATTGAAAAAAATGGTCAGGTAGCTTATAATGCAGAGGTTGAGGAAAAAGTGAATACTTCTGAGAGCAGCATCGGAGGCGGCAGTGGTTTTACCAATTCAGCGGATGACCGGGATGCCTATTTTGCAGATGCCGGCAAGTTTATCATAGAGAAAGAAAAAGGATCCATCGGTATGCTGCAGCGTATGTTTAAAATCGGTTTTAACCGCGCGGCAAGAATTATGGATCAGCTGGAGGAAGCAGGGGTTGTCGGTCCTGAGGAAGGAACCAAACCACGGCGTGTTCTGATGAACCTGGAGGAATTTCAGCAGGTGCTGAGCGGAAGTAATGGCTGAGAAAATGCTGATTTGACCAGTGTTTCCGTGGAGAGATGCAAAATGCCGTAGCGTTTACTATTACAAAAATCATACGCAGGTATCAGATGGTCAGTATGAAGTGAAAATGAAATAAGTACGGGGTATAGTTGAAAACTGCCCATGATATATTTGAGAGAAAAAGTTGTTTTGGACATTTTGTTCAATTTATAAATTAACAGGAGGGTATACCAATGAAAACAGACATTGAAATCGCACAGGAAGCAGTGATGGAGCCAATCGGGAAGGTGGCTGAGCAGATCGGAATCAGTGAGGATGATCTGGAATTGTACGGGAAGTACAAAGCAAAAT
Organism: Dysosmobacter segnis; assembly: GCA_963659325.1. GTDB lineage: Bacteria > Bacillota > Clostridia > Lachnospirales > Lachnospiraceae > Eubacterium_I. The sequence continues at coordinate 3,868 of CAVKTR010000020.1, read as the reverse complement.
TGAGTGATGAGCTGATCAAAAAAGTACAGGATCGTCCGGATGGAAAACTGGTACTTGTGACAGCAATCAATCCGACACCGGCGGGAGAGGGAAAGACAACCACAAGTATCGGTCTGGCACAGGCTTTTTGTAAAATGGGGAAAAAAGCAATCCTTGCATTGCGTGAGCCGTCACTTGGACCGTGTTTTGGTATCAAAGGCGGAGCAGCAGGCGGTGGATATTCACAGGTTGTACCGATGGAGGATCTGAACCTTCATTTTACCGGTGATTTTCATGCCATCACATCTGCAAACAACCTGCTTGCCGCAATGATGGATAACCATATTCAGCAGGGCAACCAGCTTGGTATCGATCCTCGTCAGGTAGTATGGAAACGTTGCCTGGATATGAACGACCGTGTGCTTCGTAACATCGTTGTCGGACTCGGAAGCAAAATGGACGGAATGGTAAGGGAAGATCATTTCGTTATCACAGTAGCATCTGAGATCATGGCTGTGTTATGTCTGGCTGATGATATGGAAGATTTAAAACGCAGACTTGGCCGTATGATCGTAGCATATTCCTTTGAAGGAAAACCGGTAACAGCAGATGATCTGCATGCAACAGGTGCTATGGCAGCACTGTTAAAAGATGCCTTGAAACCAAACCTTGTTCAGACTCTGGAGCATACACCGGCCATTGTGCACGGCGGACCATTCGCAAACATCGCACATGGCTGCAACAGTGTACGTGCTACAAAGACTGCAATGAAACTGGCTGATATCACCATCACAGAGGCTGGCTTTGGTGCAGACCTTGGTGCAGAGAAATTCTTTGATATCAAATGCCGTATGGCAGGACTGAAACCGGATGCAGTCGTTCTGGTTGCAACGGTCCGTGCATTAAAATACAACGGCGGTGTGGCAAAAGCAGATCTGGCCCAGGAGAATCTGGAGGCAGTAAAGGCAGGTATCGTAAACCATGAGAAACATATTGAGAACCTTCAGAAATTCGGTGTTCCGGTTGTTGTGACATTAAATGCGTTTGCAACAGACACACAGGCAGAGCTTGATTATATCGAGCAGTTCTGCAAGGAGCGTGGATGTGAGTTTGCACTCTCCGAAGTGTGGGAGAAAGGCGGCGAGGGAGGAATTGCTCTGGCTGAGAAAGTGCTGGATGCCCTTGAAAACAAAGAAAGCAACTTCAGAGTATTATATGATGATAAATTATCTCTGAAAGAGAAGATTGAGACGATCGCAAAAGAGATTTACGGTGCAGACGGCGTAACTTATTCAAATGCAGCAAATAAAGAATTAAAACGTATCGAAGATCTCGGTATGGGAGATTTTCCGGTATGCATGGCAAAGACACAGTATTCTCTGTCTGATGATCAGCATAAGCTCGGTCGTCCAAGCGGATTTACAATTAATGTCCGCGAGGTATACGCAAGTGCCGGTGCAGGCTTTGTGGTGGCTGTGACAGGTGCGATTATGACAATGCCGGGATTACCAAAAGTACCAGCCGCTAATAATATTGATGTGAATGCAGATGGCGTGATCACCGGTTTGTTCTAAATGAATAGATTGATTTCTCTTAGTTTGCGTTGAGACAAAATTTTTATTTTGGGACGGGAGAATCGACAAAAAACAGATGTAATTAAAGTGATTTGGAGGCAACATAACAGAATGGCAAAGTTGATTGATGGGAAAAGAATTTCTCAGGAAATAAAAGATGAATTAAAAGCAGAAGTGGCGGAACTGGCGCAGCAGGGGAAGACAGCTTCCCTGGCTGTTATCCAGGTTGGCGGCGATCCGGCATCCAGCGTATATGTGCGCAATAAGAAAAATGCCTGTGCGTATATCGGAATCGGTTCTGAAGCCTACGAGCTGCCGGAGGAAACCACGGAGGAAGAACTGCTGAATCTGATCCAGGAACTGAATCAGAAGGAAGAAGTACACGGAATTCTGGTACAGCTTCCACTTCCTGCTCATATTGATGAGGAAAAGGTAATTCTTGCCATTGATCCGTCAAAGGATGTGGATGGATTCCATCCGCAGAGCGCAGGTGCAATGCTGATCGGAAGCAAAGGATTTTTACCTTGTACACCTGCAGGTGTCATTCAGCTGATGAAACGTTCCGGTGTGGAGATGGAAGGAAAAAACTGTGTGATCGTCGGCAGAAGCAATATCGTTGGAAAACCGATGGCTATGCTGATGCTGCGCGAGAACGCAACCGTTACCATTGCACATTCCAGAACAAAAAATCTGAAGGAACTGTGTAAACAGGCAGATATTCTGATCGTTGCCATCGGAAAACCGAAATTTATCACAGAAGAATATATCAAAGAAGGCGCAGTTGTAATTGATGTCGGAATCCATCGCCTTGAGGGCAAAAAACTTTGTGGCGATGTAGATTTTGACGCGGTAGAGCCGCATGTCAGCGCGATCACACCGGTTCCGGGCGGAGTTGGACCGATGACGATTGCAATGCTGATGAATAACTGTGTGGAGACAATGCGCTAAGGGGACAGAACATGAAGTGTGCGAAGTGTGGTGCCGAGATTCGTCCGGGCTGTGTATACTGTTCCAATTGTGGACAGGAAGCGCAGATTGTAACGGAGATCAATATATTAGAAGATGATTTACTGCGTTCCATGCTGGAAGAGGAAGAGCAGCAAAAGACTGCAGAGAGTGAGTCAGAAATCGAACATGGGGAAGCTTCCGGAGAAAAGAAAAATTCGGACAGACAGCCGGTAAAACGACCAAAAACAGGAGAAGCAGAACCACAGAAAGAGAAAAGACCGCAGGAATCAAAGAAAAAAAAGAAGAAAAGCCGTAAAACGCTGGTGATCCTTCTGATCGTGCTGGCAGCTGCCTGTGTGGCTGTATTTGGACTGGTGCAGTATCAGCATCAGAATTCAGCAAGTTATCAGCTGAAGAAAGCAAACGAAGCACTCAGACAGAAGAATTATACCAGTGCGTTAAGCTATGTAAATCATGCGTTACAGCTGGATACGGACAATCAGGAGGCCATGCTGCTTCAGGGACAGATTTATGTGCAGATGAAGGATAACAATCAGGCAGAGACGGTATTTCTGCAGGTGATCGATCAGGATCCGGGCTGCGCGGATGCTTATAAGAACCTGCTGGAATTGTATGATTCCATGGATTCCTATGATCAGATCCTGGCGTTAAAGGAAAAAGCGTCCGATGAGGAGATTCTGGCGTTGTTTGATGCTTATCTGGTGGAAACACCGGTGATCAGTCCGGAAGGCGGCAATTACAATGAATTTCCGGAAGTGACACTTTCTGTCAAGGGAAAAGCCCTGAAAATTTATTATACCCTGGATGGAAGCACACCGACCAGTGGTGATACGCTGTATGAGGATGCCTTTTCCATTGAAGAGCAGGGAAAAATCACTCTGACGGCTGTTGCCATGGATAAAGATGGTCATTACAGTGAACCGGTATCTGCAAAGTATGTGATCGAACTGGATGAGCCGGATACACCAAGTGTATCACCGGATGGAGGTACGTTCCATCAGGCATCCGCCGTTACAGTCCATGTCCCATCAGGAACCACTGTTTATTATACCTGGGGTGACAGCACACCGACCAGAAATTCAGCGCGCTATACCGGTCCAATCGATATTCCGGAGGGAAATAATATTTTATCTCTGGTTGCAATCGATGAAAACGGAATGTCAAGTGAAGTCTTGAAATGCAATTATATTTATTATCCTGAGACGCAGGCAGAACCAACGGTGCAGGAGGATACGGAAGTTATCGAATAAAAAATGGCAAAGACGTTTTTAACGTCTTTGCCATTTTTTTACTTTATAGGAAAGTTCTCCTTTGGAGAACTCTTGATATAGAAGTAGCCCGCGCGG
>CAVKTR010000019.1:0-42341 GCA_963659325.1 Dysosmobacter segnis | reverse complement strand
GTTAAGACGTCGCCCTCTCACGGCGAAAACAGGGGTTCGATTCCCCTACGAACTGCTCTGTTTTTTATAAAACAGCCCAACCCGAAAGATACTGCAGGTAACAGATGTTGCTTGCAGTATTTTTTTGAAGAAAATATTTGCGGTGCTGATGTCACTTGTATATTACTGGAATGAATGTCAATACTTTTTGGCGGAATAAACAAGATCACCTGCGTTTGTCAGTTTCGGGACGCAGGTGATCTTGTTTATTGTGCTGTATTTAGCAGGATGCTTTTACATCAAAATCCGGGTTAAATGCGTAGAAGTTCTTGGAATTCAACCGGTCGGTCACGAGGCGGAGTCCCTCTCCGAAACGCTGGAAATGAACAATTTCGCGTTCCCGCAGGAAGCGGATGGGATCACATACTTCCGGATCTTTGACCAGACGCAGAATGTTGTCGTAGGTGGTGCGTGCTTTCTGTTCCGCAGCCATATTTTCGAAAAGGTCTGTGATGGCATCACCTTTTGACTGATATTCGCAGGCATTGTTCGGGATGCCGCCGGCAGCTACCGGCCAGAGACCAAGAGTGTGATCCACATAGTAGGTGTCAAATCCGCTTTTCTGGATTTCTTCCGGTGTCAGATCCTGGGTTAACTGACGGACGATGGCACAGATCATTTCCATGTGGGCAAGCTCCTCTGTTCCAATATCAGTCAGCAGCCCTGCCACTTCCCGATAAGGCATTGCATACCTCTGGGACAGATACCGCATGGAAGCGGAGAGTTCTCCGTCCGGTCCGCCAAACTGGGAGATGATAACCTTCGCGATCGCCGGATTGGATTTCGTGATACAAACCGGATACTGTAATCTTTTTTCATAATTCCACATAAATTAGTAGTACCCCCTTTCCCATGGCCACGGTGACACGGCCCACTGCCAATAATTCTGCCTTTGTTCTCCAGTCTGGGTAAGGGGACCGAATTTTGTTTCATATTCTGCCACAAGGTGGTTGTATTTGTGTTTCATATGCTGAAAATAATCCAGAGCATCCGGATCCTTCGGATGGGTATCCAGAAAGAGGGTAATATCGCTGATGGCAAAGCCGCACTGGTAAATGGCATTCATCAGCCGCTGTTTTTCCACATTACATGCAGCGTTCACGACACATGCCTCCTTTCCCGGTAAACGGTTTATCTAATTCGGCAAAAATAGTACCGACCTGAAGGGCGCGGTCCAGATCATACAGATTCCGGAACTGCTGCCAGGGAACGTAGGCCATGGCGATGGTCTGGTTCTCACAGTCGGGACGTTTAAAATCCGTCATATACGGACGATCAGAGTTCATAGAATTGCAATTACAGTTCAAAATATGATGTCCTTTCCTGATTTTAAGGTTTGTTTTATCATATGAAAAGGCGGGGGATAGTGTGCAAATGGTAACTGATTGTTTTTTGTTAAGTACCCCAGGTGTTTTCTATTGACCGTGCAGGGGTTAGGCTTTAAACTAATGGCAGGGATAGGAGAAACCATAGGAAAGGGTGATTAGTTTATGAGAGGATTACACACACAGGTTTCAGACCTTCGAAAAGGAGTTTTTGTAGAAGTTGCACGAATTGCTTATGAATCAGAAAATATCAATGATGATCTGGAAGCAATTCCATACAAACTTTCTCCGGATGAGACTCCACATTTCAGAGACAGTATTTACAGAGAGCGTGCAGTAAGTTCCGAACGTACCAGACTGGCACTTGGATTATCTCTTCGACCGCAGAATAGACCGGTTCATATTACAAGCGGATTGGATGAAGCAACCGTGGATGAGATGTATTATGAGCCACCTTTGATGCAAGTAATTCCATCTGCATGTAACGCATGTGAGGATAATGTCTATGAGGTAAGTAACCTCTGCCGTGGATGTCTGGCACATTCCTGTATGGAGGTTTGTCCGCGGGATGCGATCACACATGTGGATGGACAGGCACATATTGATAAGTCAAAATGTGTCAAATGTGGAAAATGTAAAAGCGCCTGTCCGTATGATGCAATCGGTAAAAAGGTACGTCCTTGTTCCGTTGCCTGCGGTATTAAGGCAATTGAATCTGATGCGTATGGCAGAGCAGTGATCAATCAGGATAAATGCTTATCCTGCGGTATGTGTATGGTAAGCTGTCCGTTTGGTGCCATCGCAGATAAATCTCAGATTTTCCAGCTGATCCGCTGTATGAAAAATGGTGGTGAAGTCGTTGCGGAGATCGCACCGGCTTATGCGGGACAGTTTGGCAAAGAGGCGACACCGGATAAAATTTATGCAGCACTGCTGAAATTAGGATTTTCACAGGTATATGAGGTAGCGCTTGGTGCGGATATCGGAGCGGTGACAGAGGCGCATGATTATGTTTATCATGTAAAAACAGGAGAAAAGCCATTCCTGCTGACATCCTGCTGCCCAGCATGGTCCATGCTGGCAAAAAAACAGTTCCCGGAGATCATTGACAGTGTATCCAAGGAGCTGACACCGATGGTAGCAACCGCCCGCAGTATCAAAAAAGAACATCCGAATGCAAAGGTTGTATTTATCGGACCGTGTGCGGCAAAGAAACTGGAAGCAATGAGAAAAACAGTCCGCAGTGATGTGGATTTTGTTATTACATTTGAAGAACTGGATGCCATGTTTGAGGCGCGTGGCATTGATCCGAAGACGATTGAGAGTCAGGGACATCTGCATGATGCAACTGGAGCCGGCCGTGGTTATGCGGTGGCCGGAGGTGTATCCCAGGCAATTGAAAACTGTATCCATGAGTATTATCCGGATGTAGAAGTGCTGATCGAGCATGTGGAAGGTCTGGATGAGTGTAAAAAGGTACTGATGCTTGCAAAAGCCGGACGAAAGAACGGATACCTGATCGAAGGTATGGGCTGTCCGGGCGGATGTGTCGCCGGAGCCGGCACGCTGATTCCGGTACCGAATGCGAAGAAGGAAGTACAGCAGATTGTTAAGGATTCTACGAAGAAACTGCCTCCGAAACAATTACGGGAGATAGAATTAAAATAATTTATGAAGATTGACACAAGTCAGATCAATGCGATCAGGCACAAAGACGGGCCTGAGCTTGTGCTGGCGGGACCAGGGTCTGGAAAGACTCTGGTCATCACCCGCCGGGTGCAGCATTTGATCGAACAATACCACATATCGCCATCCTCCATTCTGGTGATCACATTTACGAAAGCGGCAGCCACGGAGATGCGACAGCGGTTTGAAAAATTAATGGGCGGCAGGAGAGTACCGGTATCTTTTGGAACTTTTCATGCGGTCTATTTTATGATTTTAAAACATGCCTATGGTTATACGGCAGATAATATTGTAAAAGAAGAGCAGCGATTACAGTTTATGAAGGAATACATTCATCGTCTGCGTCTGGAATATGATGATGAAAATGAATTTATTTCCAGTCTGCTCTCTGAAATCAGTCTGGTGAAAAACACATCGGTAAATCTGGCACATTACTATTCATCCTGCTGCGGACAGGATGTCTTTCGAAAAATATTCGAAGCTTATGAATCCTTTTTGTATCAGAACCGGCTTATTGATTTTGATGATATGTTGGTATATTGCAAAGAATTGCTGGTGCAGCGCCCGGATATTCTGGCAGCATGGCAGCGGAAATATCAGTACATTCTGATCGATGAGTTTCAGGATATCAATCAGATTCAGTATGACATTATCCGGATGCTGGCGGCCCCACAGGATAATCTGTTTATCGTCGGCGATGATGACCAGTCCATTTACCGGTTCCGTGGAGCAAAACCGGAGATCATGCTGAATTTTACCAGGGATTATCCAAATGCCGGAAAAATAATACTGGATACCAATTATCGTTCCGGAGCGGAGATTGTCAAACAGGCGGGAAATCTGATCTCATTTAATGAAAAACGATTTGAAAAACAGATCACACCGGCGGCAGAAAATGGAATTCCGGTTGTGAAGCAGGAATTTCAGACACAGCGGGAACAGAATCTGTATGTGATACAGGAAATTCTGCGTCTGCACCGGGAAGGAATGGAGTATAAGGATATGGCAGTACTGTTCCGCACCAATATGCAGCCCCGTTTTCTGATGGAAATGATGCTGGATTACAGCATTCCGTTCACAGCGAAAGACCGGATTCCGAATATTTACGATCATTGGATCACGCGGGATCTGTTTGCGTACATAGACATTGCCAGAGGTGACCGCAGCCGCAGCAGTTTCCTGAAGATCATGAACCGCCCGAAACGGTATCTTTCCAGAGAAAGCCTGCCTTATGAAGAAGTTGCTTTCGATGTGTGGGAAGAATTTTATGAAGATCAGGGCTGGATGGTGCAGCGGTTGGAAAAACTGCAGATGGATCTGAAGGTCATCGCAGGAATGCGACCGTTTTCTGCCATCAACTATATTCGTAAAGGTGTGGCATATGAAGATTACCTGCGGGAATATGCGGATGTGCGCCGGATTCCATTCGAAGATCTGACAGACGTATTGGATGAATTGCAGGAAAACGCCAGAGGATTTGACACCTTTGATGCCTGGTTTGAACATATCGAACAGCTGCGGGAAGAACTGGAGGAACAGGCAAAAAGCTACAAAGTGACAGATGGAGTAAATTTAAGCACATTACATTCATCCAAAGGACTGGAATACGATACCGTATTTTTGGTAGACGTGAACGAAAAAGTCATGCCGAATAAAAAAGCAGTGCTGGATACAGATCTGGAAGAAGAACGCCGGATGTTCTACGTCGGAATGACGCGGGCGAAAAACCGATTGTATCTGCTCTGGTCGCATCAGATCCGAAACAAAGATATGGATCCATCACGGTTTTTGATGGAGTGCGACTCAGCCCGGGTCAAGCGGTAGAAGACAAGTAAAAAGGTGTTGATCCTGTGAATTGTAAAAGTAAAAATGTCTCCCGCTTTATAAGCAGTGGATAACAAAGTAATATCAGCGATAGAATTCAATCGTTCATCTGATATAGTTAGTTTCTCAGGATAAACATTGTATGAGAGATAGTAGAGTTATGGTGAACCAAATATAGTGTTGTGGACTTATGGAAGTCGTAAAAGTAAAAGAAGAAAGAGTCAGATTTTTCTTGACGCGCGATTGTTAGCGCGCGAGACAAATCTGACTCTGGCTTTTCACAACCTATAAAATTATCCACAAAGAAGAATTTCATAAATTTTCGTTTTGAACGCAAATTACATCTGATCAAATTCTTCCTCATCCAGTAATTCATCAAACCGGTCACTGACAGCATCAAACTCATCATCACTGTCAATATTCTCCAGAGACGGATTACCTTCCTCATCCTCAAAGTAGCGGTAGAAGATTACTTCCTCATCATTGTCAACCGGAACCAGCGCGATGTAATTCTGATTATCCACATCAAAGATGGTCAGAATCTGACATTCCAGCTGGGAACCATCATCCAGATCCAGAGTAACAAACATTTCCTGCGGATCGAAGATTTCTTCTTCATTATTTGTGTTATTCGTATTGCTCATTTTAATTGCCCTCATCTTTTTTCTATATATTCTCTATATAGGAATTTACCCCATAGGATAGTACAAGTATAAAAATTCGAAGAACAAAAGTCAATTCTTTTTCAAAATTTTTTGTTGACAAAGGAAAAGAAATCTAATATACTTTGAATATCAAAATATTTGAAATGAAAATTATTTGAAAGGAAGAATAAAATTATGTTAGAGAAAATGAAAGAAATGATCGCAGATCAGTTATCAGTAGATGAGGATAAAATTACACTGGAGTCCAACTTCAAAGAGGATCTGGATGCAGATTCCTTAGATTTATTCGAGCTGGTTATGGCTCTGGAAGAGGAGTACGGTATCGAAATCCCGTCTGAGGAACTTGAGAGCCTTACAACAGTTGGCGCAATCATTGATTATCTGAAAGCACATGGTGTAGAGGAATAAATTTAAATGAAGACAAGAATTACAGAACTTTTTGGAATTGAATATCCGATCATTCAGGGCGGCATGGCCTGGGTAGCAGATTATCATCTGGCGGCAGCAGTTTCCAATGCAGGTGGTCTGGGACTGATCGGAGCGGCAAGTGCGCCGGGCGATGTGGTTCGGACACAGATCCGCGAAGCAAAGAAACTGACAGATAAGCCGTTTGGTGTAAACATCATGCTGTTGAGCCCATATGCAGAGGAAGTGGCACATGTTGTTGTGGAGGAAGGCATCAAGGTTGTGACAACCGGTGCCGGAAACCCTGGCAAATACATGGAAATGTGGAAAGCTGCCGGAATCAAAGTTGTTCCGGTTGTCGCAAGTGTGGCGCTGGCAAAGATGATGCAGAAAGCTGGTGCGGATGCGGTAGTTGCAGAAGGTACCGAGTCCGGTGGACATATCGGAGCTGCCACAACTATGACACTGGTTCCACAGGTCGTAGATGCAGTTGATATCCCGGTGATCGCAGCCGGTGGTATCGCAGACGGCAGAGGATTTGCAGCGGCAATGATGCTTGGTGCAGAAGCAGTACAGATCGGTACCAGATTCTGTGTGGCTACCGAGTGTATCTGTCATGAGAATTACAAACAGAAGATCATCAAAGCGAAAGACATTGATTCTGAAGTAACCGGCCGCAGCAACGGACATCCGATCCGCTGTCTGAGAAATCAGATGTCCAGAGAGTATCTGCGTCTGGAGAAAGAGGGAGCCGGATTTGAAGAGTTAGAGCGTCTGACCGTCGGATCTCTTCGAAATGCTGTCATTGACGGTGATGTCAAGAACGGAACCGTTATGGCAGGACAGATTGCAGGCCTGATCAAAAAAGAGCAGAGCTGTAAGGAAATTGTAGATGAAATTATGGAGCAGGCAGAAAAATTACTGCATTGTTAATAAGAAAAGGTGATTCAGGAAGAACAGAGCAAAAATTGTTTTTCCTGAAAAAACTGTTGAAATGATAAGCGAAAAGGAGCAAATGAAATGAAGAAAATAGCGTTTATTTTTCCCGGTCAGGGGTCTCAGTACGTTGGCATGGGAAAAGATTTTTATGAGACTTTCCCATGTGCAAAAGAAATGATCGACCTGGCAGAAAAAGTAAGCGGTATCCCTATGAAGGAGCTTCTTTTCGAAGAAAATGAAAATATCAATATCACAAAATACACCCAGATTGCAATGCTTGCAGATGAGCTTGCCATCTGGAGTGTGCTGCGTGAAAAAGGACTGGAATCTGTGGTAAATGCAGGTTTAAGCCTTGGCGAGTACGCAGCTTTGGTTGCATCTGGGGTGATGACACCGGAAGATGCATTCCGCGTAGTTGCAAAACGTGGAGAATACATGCAGGAAGCGGTTCCGACAGGCGGAGCAATGACAGCCGTGCTTGGCGCTGATACCGCAATCATTGAAAAAATCTGCGAGGAGACCGAAGGAATCGTATCCATCGCAAACTATAACTGTCCGGGACAGATTGTGATCACAGGTGAGCAGCAGGCGGTAGATGCGGCAGCGGCAGCCTTAAAAGAAGCAGGTGCGAAACGGTGTACACCACTGAATGTCAGCGGTCCGTTCCATTCGGCTATGTTACTGCCGGCAGGAGAAAAACTTGCGGCAGAGTTAGAACATGTAGAAATTCATGAAATTGCAGTTCCTTATATTACAAATGTAACTGCTGATTATGTGACAGACCCGTCACAGGTAAAGGAATTGCTGAAAAAACAGATTTCCTCATCCGTCCGCTGGCAGCAGAGCGTAGAGCGCATGATCGCAGACGGTGTAGAGGCATTTATTGAAATTGGACCAAAGAAATCCCTTTGTGGATTTATGAAACGTATAGATAAAACCGTTCCGGCTTATCACGTCGATAAGGTAACGGATCTTGATAGTGTATTAAGCGAATTAGCACAGTAGAGAAGATTTTTATTTTTGCAAGTCGTGAAAATATAAATTGTGAGAGATGGCAGAAATTGCTTAAACGCAGGAGGCAGTATGGAAAAATTATTAGCAGATAAAGTTGCAATCGTTACCGGCGCAAGCCGCGGAATCGGCAGACAGATTGCTATGACACTGGCACAGGAAGGTGCTTATGTCATTGTAAATTATAATGGATCAAAAGAATCGGCAGAGGCAGTGGTTGAAACAATCACAGCAGCCGGCGGTCAGGCAGAAACCTGGCAGTGCAGTGTGGCAGATTTTGCAGCAGTGGAAGAGATGATCAAATCCATTTACAAAAAAATCGGTCACATTGATGTTCTGGTAAACAATGCCGGAATCACAAAAGACAATCTTCTGATGAAGATGAAAGAAGAAGAATTTGACGCAGTCATTGATACAAACCTGAAAGGAAGTTTCAACACCATGCGCCATGTTGCAAGATATATGCTGAAACAGAAAAGCGGAAGCATCATCAATATTTCTTCTGTATCCGGAGTACTTGGAAATCCGGGTCAGATGAACTACTGTGCATCCAAAGCAGGCGTTATCGGCATGACAAAATCCATGGCAAGAGAAATCGCAAGCCGCGGCATCCGCGTGAATGCAGTAGCACCGGGATTTATCGAGACAGAAATGATGGATCAGATGACTGATGCGGCGAAAGAAGCAGGAAAAGCGCAGATCCCGTTTGGACGTTATGGAAAAACAGAAGAGATCGCAAATGTTGTTGCGTTTCTGGCATCCGAAAAAGCGTCCTATATCACAGGTCAGGTGATCTGTGTGGACGGCGGCATGGCAATGTAAACAAAGAAAATAACCATTAAAAGGAGACACATAGATGAGACGAGTAGTAGTTACTGGAATGGGAACCGTCAATCCCATTGGTTTAAACGTAGAAGAATACTGGGAAGGTCTGAAAGCCGGAAAAACAGGTTTCGGCGAGATCAGCTATTTTGATACCACAGATTTCAAGGTAAAAGTTGCAGCAGAAGTTAAAGGTTTTGTGGCAGCAGACCGCATGGATAAAAAAGCAGCAAGAAGAATGGAGCCATTTGCGCAGTATGCAGTAGCAGCCGCAAAAGAAGCATTCGAAGATGCCGGCCTGGATATGTCAAAAGAAGATCCGTACCGTGTTGGCTGTGCTATCGGTTCCGGTGTCGGAAGCTTACAGTCCATCGAGCGTGAGCACAAAAAACTTCTGGAAAAAGGACCTTCCAGAATCAACCCGCTTCTGGTTCCGCTGATGATCACAAACATGGCAACCGGAAACGTAACCATCCAGCTTGGTTTAAAAGGAAAAAGTATCAACGTGGTAACAGCTTGTGCGACAGGTACACATTCCATCGGTGAAGCATTCCGTTCCATCCAGTACGGTGAGGCAGACGTTATGCTGGCAGGTGGTACTGAGAACGCTATTACTCCGATCGGTGTCGGCGGATTTACTGCACTGACTGCACTTTCCACATCCAACAACCCAGAGCGTTGTTCCATTCCGTTTGACAAAGACCGCGATGGATTTGTTATCGGTGACGGAGCAGGCGTTGTTGTTCTGGAAGAGTTAGAGCATGCAAAAGCAAGAGGCGCAAAAATTTTTGCAGAAGTCGTTGGATATGGCGCAACCAGTGATGCATACCATATCACATCCCCGGCAGAAGACGGAGAGGGCGCAAAAAATGCGATGTTATTTGCCCTGAAAGACGCAAACGTAGCGCCGGAAGAAATCACATACATCAATGCACACGGAACAAGCACACATCACAATGACTTGTTTGAGACAAGAGCCATCAAAGCAGCCTTTGGTGAGCATGCATATGATATCAAAGTAAACTCCACAAAATCCATGATCGGACATCTGCTTGGAGCAGCCGGAGCAGTTGAATTTATTGCCTGCGTTCTTCAGATGAACAACAGTTATGTACATCAGACCGTAGGTCTGGAGCATCCGGACGAAGAACTGGATTTGGATTATGTACAGGGACATGGCGTGGATATGGATTTTGAGTATGCCCTGACAAACTCTCTGGCCTTTGGTGGACACAACGCAAGTTTACTGATCAAAAAATATACCAGATGAGAGATGACTCTCATCTGATATAGCCTCTGGCAAGATTGCAGAGATGCACAGAAGAATATGTCATGCGTTGCATGACGTGCATCTCGCAGCAAGAATGCCGAGGGCATTCTTGAAAGAATAAGAAATAATGCATCAGCAGCTGGAAGAATCTTTCCTGATATGGTATGAAAAGCCTTGTAGTTGCTGTATATAATGAAAGGGAAAAAGATGGAAGTTAGCCAGTTAATCGAATTAATGAACGCTGTTTCCGAGGCAGGTCTGACAGATTTCTGTTATGAAGAAAATGGCGTTTCCGTAAAAATAAAAAAACATCCTGAGAAGAAGATTGTAACATCTGCACCGGTGGAAATGATCGCACCGGCAGCTGTTGCAGCACCGGCACAGATCCCGGTAGCAGCTCCTGCGGCAGAAACTGCAGATGCAGCAGAGGATATCACCGGAAATACTGTAAAAAGTCCTCTGGTTGGAACTTTTTATTCTGCAAGTTCTCCGGACGCAGCACCGTATGTACAGGTGGGTGACACCGTGAAAAAAGGTCAGGTACTTGGAATCGTGGAAGCAATGAAGCTGATGAACGAGATCGAGTCCGAGTATGACGGAACCGTAAAAGCAATTCTGGTAAAAAATGGTGATCTGGTAGAGTTTGATCAGCCAATGTTTGTCATTGAGTAGGAGGTCTGAGAGATGTCAGTTTTAACAACAAAAGAAATCATGGAGATCATTCCGCATCGTCAGCCGTTTCTGCTGATCGATACGATTGAAGAATTAGAGCCAGGCAAACGCGCGGTAGGAAAAAAATGTGTCAGCTACAATGAACCGTATTTTGCAGGACATTTCCCGGCAGAACCGGTGATGCCAGGTGTGCTGATCGTGGAAGCACTGGCACAGGTGGGTGCCGTAGCAATCCTTGGCTGTGATGAATTCAAAGGAAAAACCGCTTATTTTGGAGCTATCAATTCTGCAAAATTCAAACGTAAAGTTGTTCCGGGAGACGTTCTGATGCTGGAAACAACCATGATCAAGCAGAAAGGACCGATCGGTGTGGCTTCCGCAAAAGCAACCGTAGACGGAAAAGTAGCGGTTATCGCAGAATTGACTTTTGCCATCGGTTAGGAGAGAGAACATGTTTCAGAAAATATTAATTGCAAACAGAGGTGAGATCGCGGTGCGTATCATCCGCGCCTGCAGAGAACTTGGTATCACTTCTGTGGCAGTCTATTCAACTGCAGATAAAGACGCGCTGCATACCCAGCTGGCGGACGAAGCCATCTGTATCGGAAAAGCAGCACCGGCAGACAGTTATCTGAATATGGAACGGATTTTGAGCGCAGCCATTGCATCCAAAGCAGAAGCCATCCATCCGGGATTTGGATTTTTGTCTGAAAATGCAAAATTTGCTCAGATGTGCGAGCAGTGTCACATTGCTTTCATCGGACCTTCTGCGGAGGTTATCCGCCGGATGGGAAATAAGCAGGAAGCAAGAAATACCATGATCAACGCAAAAGTTCCGGTTGTTCCGGGCACAAAAGAAGCTGTCTATACCGCTGATTATGGTCTGAAACTGGCAGAGCAGATTGGTTTTCCGGTTATGATCAAGGCAGCCAGCGGCGGCGGTGGAAAAGGCATGCGTATTTCCCGCAGCGCCGAAGATTTTACAGAAAATTTTGAGGTGGCGCAGACAGAATCCGTCAATGGTTTTGCTGATGACACCATGTACATTGAAAAATATATCGAGGATCCGCGCCATATTGAGTTCCAGATTCTGGCAGACAAATTCGGAAATGTCATTTCTCTGGGCGAGCGTGACTGTTCCATTCAGCGCCGTCACCAGAAGATGGTAGAGGAATCTCCATCCGCAGCACTGGATGACAAACTCCGTGCCCAGATGGGTGAGGTAGCTGTCCGCGCAGCAAAGGCAGCAAAATATGAGAGCGCCGGAACCATCGAATTTTTATTAGATAAAAATAAAAAATTCTATTTCATGGAAATGAAT
The DNA here is from genome assembly GCA_963659325.1 of Dysosmobacter segnis. GTDB lineage: Bacteria > Bacillota > Clostridia > Lachnospirales > Lachnospiraceae > Eubacterium_I. The sequence continues at coordinate 30,362 of CAVKTR010000019.1, read as the reverse complement.
ACACGAATTCAGGTAGAACATCCGGTGACAGAGCTTGTCACAGGTCTGGATCTGATCAAAGAGCAGATTTTTATTGCGGCAGGAGAAAAGCTTCAGTGGAGACAGAAAGATATCCACATCACCGGCCATGCCATTGAGTGTCGTATCAATGCAGAAAATCCGGCAAAGAATTTTATGCCTTGTCCGGGAAAAATCGAGTATCTGCATTTGCCGGGTGGAAACGGTGTCCGCATTGATTCTGCAATTTACACCGGTTACACGATCCCGCCAAACTACGATTCCATGATCGCAAAGATCATTGTTTACGGAAAAGACAGACAGACAGCCATCGATAAAATGCGCAGTGCACTGGGTGAAGTCAACATTGACGGAATTACCACAAACCTGGATTATCAGTACGATATCATTACACATCCGGTGTTCCAGTCCGGAAACATTACAACTGGTTTTATCGAGCAGTATTTCGAATAATTGACGAAGAACATGATGTATAAAATTGTATGAAAATAACGTCAATTATTCAAAATGCTCCGCGAGGATTGCAGAGATGGACAGAGGAAGATATCAGCTTTGCTGATGCCCATCTCGCAGCAAGATTCGCGAGCGAATCTTGAAATTAGGATAAAGGTGAAGCATAGTGTTAAAGTTTAAGAAAACAAACTATATTACAGTTCCGCGAAAAGAGCAGGATATCCCGGAGGGCATGTGGATCAAATGTGACGCATGCGGGGAATTACTTTACAAAGAAGATGTGGTACACAATCACTATTCCTGCTATAAATGCGGCAAATATTTCCGTCTTTCCACAAAGCGCAGACTGCGCATGGTTGCAGACAAGCAGTCCTTTGAAGAATGGGATACCGGTCTTCAGACAGCAAATCCTCTGGAGTATCCGGGTTATCCGGAAAAATTGGACGGATTAAAGGAAAAACTTCATATTGATGAAGCTGTGACAACTGGTGTATGCACCATCAAAGGCGAGAAAACAGTGATCGCAGTTTGTGATGCCCGTTTTCTCATGGGAAGTATGGGATATGTGGTAGGTGAAAAAATCACCCGCGCGGTGGAAAAAGCGACAGAAATGAAACTTCCGGTTATCATTTTCTGCTGTTCCGGCGGCGCCCGTATGCAGGAAGGAATGGTTTCCCTGATGCAGATGGCAAAAACATCCGCAGCGTTAAAGAAACATTCCGATGCAGGACTGTTATATATTTCTGTGCTTACTGATCCGACTACTGGTGGTGTGACTGCAAGTTTTGCCATGCTGGGTGACATTATTCTGGCAGAGCCGGGTGCGCTGGTAGGATTTGCCGGTCCCCGTGTCATTGAGCAGACTATCGGACAGAAACTGCCGGAAGGTTTTCAGCGTGCGGAATTTCTGGTAGAGCATGGTCTGATCGACGGAATCATCCGTCGTGAGGACATGAAAGATACTTTGGCACGTCTGTTGCATATGCATACACAGAAGGTATCTGTGGATCTGGTGGAAGCAGTAGAGCCTGCGGATATTATGCATGCGCAGAAAAAGAAAAAAGGAAAAATGACCGCATGGGATCGTGTGATGGCAGCGAGAGCTTCCGAGCGACTTACTGCGTTAGATTATATTCATGAGATTTTCAGTGATTTTGAGGAATTTCATGGAGACCGTCATGTGGATGATGACGGAGCAACGGTAGGCGGCATTGCTTATCTGGACGGATGTCCGGTTACCGTTATCGGACAGCAGAAGGGACGTACCACCAAGGAAAATATTACAAGAAACTTTGGTATGCCGTCTCCGGAAGGATACCGCAAGGCTTTACGTCTGATGAAACAGGCGGAAAAATTCCACCGTCCGATCATCAACTTTATTGATACACCGGGTGCATTTCCGGGACTGGAAGCCGAGGAACATGGACAGGGTGAGGCGATTGCCAGAAACCTGTATGAGATGGCAGCATTGAAAGTGCCGGTACTCAGTATCGTTATCGGTGAAGGCGGCAGTGGCGGTGCGTTGGCACTGGCTGTCGGCAACAAAGTCTGGATGATGGAAAACGCAACCTATACGATTCTTTCACCGGAAGGATTTGCATCTATTCTCTGGAAAGATGGAAAACGTGCACCGGAAGCAGCAGATCTGATGAAAGTAACGGCAAAAGAACTGCTGGAAATGGGAATCGTGGATGATGTCATTGACGAGCCGGTGCCGGCGAGTGAAGCGAATCTGGTGGAACTCAGTAAAGATATGAAAAATCGGATTCGTGGTTTTCTGGCGGAAAATCTTGAAAAAGAACCGGAGGTTCTTGCCGAAGAACGGTATGAACGGTTCCGTCAGTTTTAGATAAAAATTTAATATTATGTAGGACGAAATCAAAGAATCCTTCTGCAACCGCTAGCCGTTCACTCCCCTCGTTTTGCTTCGGTTTTATCGCGCTCACTTCCAACTCAGATAAAAGCTGGTCGTTTCCCGCTCGCGCAAAACTCGCAAAACTCGGTCGTTCGCTGAATCGCTTGTCGCAGAAGAATTCTTTGATTTCGTCATTTCAGTTATTAATACAACATTTAATTGTAAATTGCGCATGCGGCATAATGTTTATTTATAATAAAACGTGTATGCATGCGTGTCACAATTAACGGAACAAGATTTATACGCGCCGAAGTAGTTCCCACCAACCCATAGCTACCACCGGCGGCATAATCTTACAGAACAACCGGTGTACAAAACAGACCGGCCCCGGAGTGGATACCCAAAGTCCAAGTTTGTTATCCAGCAAGGCAAGACGTACCACGGATTTTGTTTTGGAGGCCAGTGGAAAGTGATGTACAGCACGGGCTGCTTTTGGATTGTCAGTATCTTTTGCAACACCGATAAATTCAGTATCTTTGATCCAGTATGGGCAGACAGCTGTCACATAAATCTGTTTTCCAATCAATTCCCAGCGAAGCGCCTGACTGTAGCGGAGCAGAAACGCTTTTGATGCGGCATATACATTGAGTCCCTGCATTGGTTGAAAACCGGCGGTGGAACAAATTTGTAAAATTCTGGAACCCTTATCAAAGTGTGGCATACAGATTGCCGTCATATGAACGGCTGCTTTACAGTTTAGGTCGATCATATGAGTTAATTCTTCAGGCTGCAACGTAAACGGTCCGCCAATTTTGGCAAGTCCGGCAGCGTTGACCAGATATTTGACAGTAGGAGCTTCGATATCCAGTTTGTCCTGAAAATCTTTCATCTGTTCATCATCTGTAATATCCATTGGCATAGCAGCACCGACACAGATCCCCGTGGCAGAAATTTCCTGTGCCAGAGCGAGCAGAGGTTCTTTTCGTCTGGCCAGAAGCCAGATTTCATCAATTTCAGAAGCGTAGTTTTGACAGATTTGCAAAGCAAATTCACGTCCGAGACCACTGGAAGCGCCAGTGATAATTGCAATATTCATATATATTAAATCCTCCGGATTATTTCGAAAAATAAGTTGCCGTGCTATCAATAAAATTTCCATAATAAAAATGGTGATAGAACTTCTATTATCTTATAACAAATGCGAGTCATACGCAAGTCATCGAAGAATAAACAGCAGATGGGGGTGCGTCAATAATTTGATTATGTGCAAATAGCATGATTGGATTGAAAATATTATATTAAGCGGTAGTGGTTCTATTTCTTTATTGGCGGAAAGTAATCAGTGGTAGAATACCAATCTACATTTTATGAATTTTAACATTGTAATAAAAAATCAGGTTACATATAGATAGATCTATGATAAGATAATTTGGTGGAAATTACAGAAAGTTAAGAGGACGTGTTAATGAATAAAAACTATAAATGCATCAACAGTTTTACACTGAAAATGATCGCCATTATAACAATGGTCATTGACCATGTGGGCGCGGTGCTGTTTCCAATGAACATGATGTTTCGTTATATTGGAAGGATTTCGTTCCCACTGTTTGTGTTTTTACTTGTTGAGGGAAGTATTCATACCAGCAAGATTCGAAAATATGAACTGCGGATGTTTCTGTTTGCACTGATTTCGGAAATTCCGTTTGATCTGGCTTTTTCAAATGAAATCGTAGATATTCATTCCCAGAATGTGTTCTGGACGCTGACGATCGGTCTGGTGATGCTGGATCTGATTCAGAATGGAGCATCTTATGTGAAGTTACATAAAGGAAAGAAGATGCAGCTGGCCTGGATCGAAGGACAGCCGATTCCGACAATCTGGCAGTTTGTGGTAGTTGCGGTTTGCGGCTGTGTGGCAGAAGCGTTGCAGACGGATTATGGAATGGGCGGCATTCTGCTGATCTATTTTATGTGGCTGGGACGAAAAAATATTGTGCTTCAGGTTGGAATGTTTGCGGTGATTTCCATATCCTTCTTTGGTAGTGTGGAACTGCCGGGTGTGATTGCCTTTTTGCCAATCTTTTTGTATAATGGGAAGAAAGGTCCATCGGCAAAATATGTATTTTACGCATTTTACCCGGTGCATTTGTTTGTTTTGCATCTGATACAGATGAGTACTGCATTTGTGTTTATCACATTTTAAGTATGATATTTTGCATGGCTATGGAAGAAGGATGTATGTGAAATTCTACGTGTGATTTTAGTTCGAGTAAGTTGAAAATCCTTCGATTTGGAAATTAAAACGGGAGGCATATTTTTTGAAATTCTGGAAACATTTAAAGACAATCAATCATCATAAAATGCTGGTCATGAAAGGCTGTTTTCGGGTAGGCCTGTACAAGCAGGGCTTGTTGCATGATCTGTCAAAATATATGCCGTCGGAGTTTCTGGTTGGCTGCAAATACTATCAGGGAGATGTCAGCCCGAATAATGCAGAGAGAAAGGATAAGGGGTATTCTTCCGCATGGCTTCATCATAAGGGACGAAATAAGCACCATATGGAATACTGGATTGATTATGGTGTGCCGCCGGAGCCGGCGATGGTAGGAATGCGTATGCCGGATAAATATGTGGTGGAAATGTTTATTGACCGTATGTCTGCTTCAAAAAATTATCAGAAGGAAAAATATACGGATCGCAGTGCGCTGGAATACTATCTGCATGGCAAGGATCGTCATATTATGCATCCGGAAGTTCGGGAATTGTTGGAAAAATTGTTGTACATGCTGGCAGATGAGGGCGAGGATGTGACCTTTGATTATATTCGAAGAGAAGTATTGCATAATAAAAAGTAAGACCAGAAGTTTGCTGCAGATTTCTATTTAGTGTATGCATATTGATATGCTAAAAAGTTTGGAAGTTGATTAAATATGGAAAATATTTCTTAGCTGAAAAGCAAGAAATGTGAATGAAAAAGCAAAAAATAAGGTGTTATATAAGCGTTGCCGGAAGGTATGGATAAGTTCTATCTCAATCGAAGTTTTACGACTGAGATAGAAGCTGTTGCATATCTTCCGGCAGTTTTGCATTTATGGTTACTTTTTCTCCAGTGATCGGGTGTGTAAAAGTCAGGGATGCGCAGTGCAGCGCCTGACGGGTCATGGAATGATCTTCCGGGTGATACAGAAAATCTCCCAGAAGCGGATGCCCGATGTGTTTCATGTGTACCCGAATCTGATGGGTGCGTCCGGTTTCCGGTTTGACACGAACCAGAGAAATCTGTCCGTTGGTCCATTCACGGATAAAATGTGTTACGGCAGAATCACCATTTTCAAAATCCACGCATCGTTCAATAACAGAATCTGCGGCACGGCAGATTGGCGCATCAATCGTTCCTTCTTCTGGAGCAACATCGTCGCAAAGTGCCAGATATTCTTTTTGAATCTGTTTTTGCTGCATCGCTTTTGAGAGGACAGAGGCGGAAAGCATGTGTTTGGCCAGAAGTGTGACACCGGTGGTGTCCCGATCAAGTCGCGTGATACAGCGGAAGGTATAAGGTATCTGCTGCGCGGTATAATACCACAATACACCATTTGCCAGCGTCTGCTCATAATGATTGATGGAAGGATGAATCGGCATATTTGCCGGTTTGTCAATGACCAGAATGTCCTCGTCTTCATACAAAATGGAGAGCGGCATTTCATTTGGAACGATATTGCCGGAGCCTTCGTTTTCTTCTATGTGGATTTGAAGGGTGTCTCCGATGTGGAGCGGTTCGTTTACATAACTCCAGATGCCGTTTTTCAAAATACTTTCCGGTGTTTTTTTCAAATGTACGATTAAGTTGGAAGAGTAGCCGTACTCCTTTAAAAATTGAAGGATGCTGCCGGATTCTTTTGTAATCTGATAATCTAAATTTCGAATCATACTATAAAATAATTGAAAAATTGCATATTGAAATCACATAACAACATGAAAAATATGCATAGTTTATGAGTGTTTATTTTTGTTAAAGAAAATTATATGTATTACAGCACATAGTAGTGTGGAATGATGTCTTCATAATGTCCATCCGGCATGCGGAAGCCGCCCGGAATAACACCGAGTTTCGTAAAACCAATGCGCTCATATAAATGCAGGGCATGAGTGTTGGAAGCAACAACGGCATTAAACTGCATAATGCGGAACCTTTTTTCTTTTGCCGTAGCGAGGCAGTCAAGGACAAGTTTTTCCCCGATATGCTGTCCGCGGATGTCACGGCGAACGGCATAACTGGCGTTACAGATATGACCGCAGCGTCCAACATTATTTGGATGTAGTATATAAAGTCCCACAATTTCATTATTTTCGGCATTTACGGCAATGCCGGTATAAGTCTGTTCTAAAAAAAACTGATCTCCGGTTTCGGCGGTCAGATTTTCTTCCTGTGGAAATGCAAGGCCATCTTCTACAACCTGATTCCATACTTCGGCTGCTTTGGCAGCATCTGTTGACTGATATTCTCTGATTTGTATATTCATAAAATGTTATCTCTCCTTTTATAATTGAAATGGATATCAGAAATGATTATATAACGTAAGTGTTTATTTGACAATTTTTCTCTGATATTTTTTTGGACTGCAGCCAGTTTTTTGCCGGAAACATTTCCCAAAATAGCTCTGATCGTGAAACCCAGTCTGATTCATAATTTCTTTTATGTTCAGATTCGTTTCTTTTAATAATTTTGTCGCTTTGGACAGACGAAAATCAATCAGATATCGAAATGGTGTCGTTTGTAATGTCTGCTTAAAACAGCGCAGACATTCGGATTTACTGACATTGGCACTTTGCGCCAGATCATCCAATGTAATGTTTTGTGCATAGTGCATTTCGATATATTGCAGAAAACATTGCATGCGGTGACTGGTGGGATTGGAAGTATTTTGCTTTGGCACGGTTACATGTTTCAGAAAAATCAACCACAGATTGGAGAGGGTAGTTAAGACCTCATATGGGTAAAATGCAGTTTTGTCTGTTTCCAATGTCACAAGTTTTTCCAGATGATTTAAAATTTCCTGTTCCCAGTCTGCATTCTGCAATGGAACCAGTGTCAGATTTGCATTTTCGGTGATAGCAGTAGTCAGTTCTCTGGCAGGACTGCCTGGGTAAAAAGAAAGAAAATAATCCGGAAATAGAAAACTTTTGTATACACAATGATCGATTTTCTCTACCAGATGAACAATGCTCTTGTTGATATAAATACCTTCGTGTTCATGCAAAAGAACCGTTTCGTTTAGAGTTCGGATTCGAATACAACCTTCCAACACATAAATAAACTGCAGATCTTCGTGCCAGTGCATAACTTGAAATCCCGGGTTGCGCGGAATTGCCACATCATTGGTTACATTCAGTACGAGATAGGGAAAAACTGTGTGGATATTCAGGTTTATGGAATTAATGTAGGGCAGTTCCTTTTGTGACATGGTGGGGCTCCTTTCTTTGCGTATGGTTATCACTGTGTGATGCAATGTTTATAAATAAGTGGTGGTTATAGTTGTTATGAATCAAATAATTAATCATGACTATTTATACTGCGATATAATCATATATTACAGAGATATAATTATATATTCAAGTGCAAAATAATGATATAATTACAAAGTGTAAAATATAAAATGAACAAATTGAGATAGTAAGATGCATTGCAAAAAAGAATACTTTATGAAATAGAATTGTAAAATGGAAATAAAAATATGCAATACACAGAATGGAGAAAAACATGTATTTTGAATATGGAGAAATAGAAATAGAATATCTGAAACAAAAAGACAAGAAGTTGGCAGAAGTAATAGATACGCTTGGAATGATTGAGAGAACCGTAGATACAGATTTGTTTTCTTCCGTAGTGCATCATATCATTGGTCAGCAGATTTCCATGAAAGCCCAGGCAACGATCTGGCAGCGGATGCAGGATGATTTGGGTATTAATGCGGAGACGATTCTGGAAGCTGGGATACCAAGACTACAGGCGTATGGAATGACATTTCGGAAGGCGGAATATCTGACGGATTTTGCAGAAAAAGTAAAAAGTGGGGAATTTGACCTGGATGCTGTGTGGCAGATGTCAGATCAGGAGGCAATCGAGGCATTATCGTCATTAAAAGGAATCGGTGCGTGGACGGCGGAGATGATTTTGTTGTTCTGTATGCAGAGACAGAATGTGTTTAGTTATGGTGACTTGGCGATTTTGAGGGGACTTCGCATGGTGTATCATCACAGAAAAATAGATAAAAAGTTGTTTGAAAAATATCGCAGACGATTTTCACCGTATTGCAGTGTGGCGAGCTTGTATCTGTGGGCAGTGTCAGGCGGCGCCATTCCGGGGATGAAGGATTATGCACCCAAAACGGTAAAAGGTAAAGAAGCAAGGAAAAAGAAAGTTAAATAAGGAATTTGTATTTTAACTAATGAAGGATGTCACTTATTGTAATGGCGAAAAAGTATTAAGTAAGTATTGTGAGTAGGATAAAGGATATCCAATAAGTTGTTCGAAATAATGGCAGATAATAAGAAACGAGGAATATCATGAGCAGAAAGGATAATATCTCAGAGATTCAGAAGTCTTTTGGTATGCAGGCGGCAGGATTTGACAGCAACACATATCATTTGTCAAAAGCAGAATATCAGGATTACATGATTGAAAAAGTAAAGCCGGAAGTAACGGATCAGGTGCTGGAAGTGGCAGCAGGAACCTGTATTTGTGGACGGGCATTTGCATCCCATGTTTCGAGAGTTACCTGTTTTGATGCAACAGAGGAAATGCTTGCAGTCGGACAGGCCGAAGCAAAAAAAGCAGGATTGGGAAACATGGATTTTGTGAAAGGGATTGCGGAAGAACTTCCATTTGCAGACAATAGTTTTGATATCGTGTTATCCCGGCTGGCGTTTCATCATTTTGTCAATCCGAGGGAGATTTTTGCGGAAATGAAACGGGTTTTAAGACCAGGTGGAAAGCTGGTTATGATGGATATGACAGTTGCGGACGCGGCCTTTCGTGATGAGGTGGATTGCATTGAACGGATGCGGGATTTTTCCCATGTGAAAGATCTGACTTTGGCAGAAATGCAGTATTTGTATGAAAAAAATGATATGAAGCTATTACTTCAGGAGCAGCAGGATATTCCGGTTTCATTGGACGGTTGGATGAAGCTGACACATACAGAAGAACCAGTACAAAAGGAAATTGTACAATTGATGCAGGACGATTTGGATGGAAAACGAAAGACAGGTTTTGCACCATACAGAAAAGGCGATGAAATTTATTTTAATCATCATTGGGTATTAAATATTGGTGTGAAATGAGAGGTAGAAACATGGAATATATACATCATTATCAATCTCCGTTGGGAGGCATTACCATGGCAAGTGACGGCGAAGCTTTGACAGGTTTGTGGTTTGACGGCCAGAAATATTTTGCCGTGACTTTATCAAAAGAGCATGAAGAAAAAATGCTGCCGGTATTTGAAGCAGCAGATCGTTGGTTAGACATTTATTTTCAGGGGAAGGAGCCAGATTTTCTGCCACCGGTTTCTTTTGCATGTGGATCAGAATTTCGGCAGGAAGTGTGGAAAATTTTACTGTCCATTCCCTATGGAAAAACCATGACTTATGGAGAAATCGCGGCATGTATCGCAAAACAGCGTGGACTTAGCAGAATGTCAGCGCAGGCCGTTGGCGGTGCGGTTGGTCATAATCCGATTTCTATTATCGTACCATGTCACAGAGTGGTTGGAACAGATGGGAGCCTGACCGGGTATGCTGGAGGTATTGATAAAAAAGTCGGGTTGTTAAAACTGGAACATGCGGATATGGAGCAGTTTTATGTGCCGAAAAAAGGAACGGCGTTATAAAAATAAGAAATATACTTTATGAGAAATTATAAAAGTTCATATATCTGAATGTGAGATGTTTACAAAGACGAATATTTGGATTACAATATACATATTCAATTCGGAAAGGTGGTATTTTTATGATTTCCTATAAGAAGCTGTTCTTAATGATGGAAGAACAGGAGATTACAAAAGAAAAATTAAAAAATGCGACTGGATTATCTCCGGCAACGATGGCAAAGCTTTCAAAAAATGAAGAAGTCTCAATGGGAACGATTCAGACATTGTGTGATTATTTTGATTGCCAGCCCGGAGCAATTTTATCTTATGAAAAAGAAATTGATGAGAATTCTATACTTTTCAGACTCAGAGAAGAGATGGAAATAAATTTAAAAGGTGGTCTCTACCATCAGACGCAGGTCAGACTGGCCTATAATTCAAACCATATGGAAGGCAGCAAGCTGACAGAAGATCAGACGCGAAGCATTTATGAGACGCATACCATTGGAGTTACGGATGGACAGGAAAATGTGGATGATATTATAGAAGCAGTCAATCATTTCAGATGTTTTCAATATATTCTTGAAGTAGCAGATAAAGAGTTATCAGAAGATATGATAAAATATATTCATTTGCTGTTAAAGAGCGGAACGACAGACAGTCAGAAAAAATGGTTTGCAGTCGGTGATTATAAAAAAATGCCAAATGTTATTGGAGATATGATTGAGACAACCCCACCTGCAAAGGTTGCGGCAGAAGTAAAAAAGCTGTTAAAAGCATACAGAGAAAACAGCAATATTACATTTGAGGACATTGTCGATTTCCACTATCGGTTTGAAAAAATTCATCCGTTTCAGGATGGAAATGGTCGTGTTGGAAGACTGATCATGCTTAAAGAATGTCTGAAATATAATATTCCACCGTTTATTATTGAAGATAACGTAAAGGAATATTATAAAAGAGGATTGAATGAGTATGCTGCGGAAAAGGGATACCTGATTGAAACATGTAGAGCTTCGCAGGACGCATATATGAAGTTATTGAAATATTTTGAATATATTTAAAGATTGGAAAATAGGAATGCAAAAACATAAAACCACCGGCTGGATGAGGAACGGTGGTTTTAATGTTTATCGTTTAAAAAAGTGTTGATGAAAAGCGAAGGATTTTTCTCTTTTGGTTCCCCGATGTTTATAAAATATTTTTTGTACGAAAGGGTCGGATCAGAAGAAATCCAACCCACACAAGTAAAATCGTCACAATCCATGAAATCGGGAACACGACAAATAAGCTTTCCAGGGTATGAACCTTGGCAAATACAGTAAAAATCCATACAATCCGCAATACACAGGTGCCAAGTACTGTCAATACAGCAGGAAGTGTGGAATGACCACATCCCCGCAGTGAACCGGCTGGTGTTTCATAAAAACTGCAGATTGGCTCAAAAAGCAGAATGAGCATGATACGCAAAGCGGCAGCTTTGATTACTGACTGATCCGAAGAAAACAGAGCGGAAAATTCAAAACGCCAGATAGTCAGAGGAACGGTGATCAGTGCACTGAAAAGGACGGAGAGCATCAGACAGCGAGTCAGAATCTGACGGCAGCGTTTTTTACTGCCTGCGGCAAAGTTCTGGCTGGTAAAGGTGGTAGCAGCCTGTCCGAAGGCAGTGATCATGTAATAGCCGAAATATTCAAAGTTCATGGCGATGGTGCTTCCGGCGGTAGCAATGGTACCAAAGCTGTTGACAGAAGCCTGAACGAAAATATTTGCAAAACAAAATACTGCGCCTTGAATTGCGGCTGGAATGCCTGTTGCCAGAATTGGCAGCAGGTATTTTTGCGTCTGGTGGGGTTCAAGAAAAACACGCAGAGATAAATGAAATTCATCTGTTTCTCTATGTAACCAAAACAACACAAGTCCGGCAGACAATGCGGTTGCAATATCAGTGGCAATGGCAACACCGCTGACACCGAGATGACATACGATCACAAAAAAGAGATTCAGTCCTACGTTTACAATTCCAGAGAAAGTCAGTGCCAGAAACGGTCTCCGGCTGTCTCCTTTTGCACGCAAAATAGCAGAACCAAAGTCGTAAAGCATCAGAAAAGGATAGCCAATAAAATAAATACGCAGATATAAAATAGCGGAATCCAATATATCCGTTGGCGTCTGAATGGCAGTCAGCAGCGGACGGGCGATAAACTGTCCGAGGAAGGCGCCGCAGATACCGGAAATCAAGGCAAAGCGTAGAGCGGTATGTAATGCACCTGAGATGTGTTCGGTACGGTTCTCACCAATATATTTGGCAATCAGTACGTTAGCACCGGTTGCAAGCCCGGCGGATAGTGTAACCAACAAAGCTACAATTTCTCCGTTTGTGCCAACGGCAGCAAGCGCATCTGCATTTGCAAAATGTCCGACAACCGAGGTATCAGCGGCATTAAAAAGCTGCTGGAGCATACTGCTCAGGGCAATCGGGATTGCAAAAAAGATCAGGTTTGCGGTTAATGCTCCATGGAGCATGTCGATGGATTCCTTTTTTAATGATGATTTCATGGTATCGTTTCGTCCTTACTGTTATAGATTTTCGATATTATTTTTAAAACACAACTAGCAGACAAGATGATAAAATCTGCTATGTGAAATAACATTCGTCTATGGAAAATTATATTGCATAGAATAGAATAAGGAAAACGAATATATTTCATATATTAGATCGAAAAATAGAATAATAAATAGTAAGAAAAAGGCGTTTCGTTACGGAAGCGCCTTAATATCTGAGATCCATTTCTGATAATCCCCTTTTTTGAATACTCCATTGTCAAAAGGCAGTTTAATTTCAGTGTCTGGAAACAAGCGTTTTAAATTTTTCATTGTCCAGTTAATTCCAGACATTCCGTAGGTGGCAAATGGAATGATTGTTTTTCCGGAAGTGTTACATTTTTTCATAAAATCCTGTACGAATACAGGAATATCCTGTGCCCAGATAGGATAACCAAGGAAAATTGTGTCATACGCACTCAAATCCGGTACCGGGGTGGTGAATTTTGGTGTGATTTTACTGGATCGTTCTTTCATGACTCTGAGGCAGGACATGATATAGTTGCCATATTGTTCTTCCGGTTCGATTTTTAAGAGAGGATAGCCCAGATCTGCGTGTAATTGCTTCGCATATTTTTCGGTGTTTCCGGATCTGGAATAATAAATAATAATTGCATTCATAGGTGTATCGCTCCTTTATTCTTGTAAATCCAACACGATGTTGTATAATGGAGTGTAATAAAAAATGAACGTTTTATCAATCCACAGATTTGGAAAATATGTCGGATGGAGGAGTCAGGATGAAAAAGCAGCCGGAAGTGACGGAAAAAACAAGAAATACGATGATTCAGACATTCTGTGCCATGTATGAGCAAATGCCGGTGGAAAAAATTTTTATTAAAGATCTGATGCGGAAGGCGGGATATAATCGCAGTACATTTTATCAGTATTTTATGGATATCTACGATTTGCGGGATCAGGTGGAAGATGAGATACTGGAGCTTATGCAGGCAAGAAAAGAGGAAAGTGGGAAAAATGTGCAGGCATTGATTGATCTGTTTGAACAGAAAGAAAATGTTTTGAAAGCATTGTTTGGAACGTATGGGATGGTGCATTTTCTGGAAAAACTGCGGTCAGAGTTTTTGTTACAGATAGAATCGAAAAATAGTGAGGTTCCCGAAAGATACAGACCGTATCTGGAAGAATTTCATATTTATACCAGCATTTCACTGTTTCGGTTGTGGATCAAGAGGAAGAAGGATCTGTCAAAGGAAGAATTGTTTGGACTGATTCATACCCTGTATAATGAGGGCCATGCGGGTGTGTGCGCTAAGGGAGAATAGGAAGTATTATGGATAACAACTTACAAAAATACATGGCTTTTGTGAAAACGGTAGAAACCGGAAGTTTTACAAAGGCAGCGGAACAACTAAATTATGCACAGTCATCCGTCAGTAAAATGATCGCTGATCTGGAAAAAGAATGGCAGATGATTCTACTGGAACGAGATCGGGGCGGCGTGCACCTGACATCAGCAGGTGCACAGATTTTGCCCTATGCGAGACTTCTAATTGAGGATTATCGTAAACTGGAAAGCTATGTGGATGATCTGCATGGAGTGCAGACCGGAATCATTCGAATCGGTACTTTTTCCAGTGTGGCAATTAACTGGCTGCCGAATGTGATAGCCGAGTTTCAGAAAGATTTTCCGGGCATCGAATACGAAATGCTTCTGGGAGATTATGCGGAAGTAGAGCAGTGGATCGAAGAAGGACGGGTGGACTGTGGATTTTTGAGCCTGCCAACGAGAACGGAATTTGAAACCATTTCTTTGAAAATGGACGAATATCAGGTAGTATTGCCACAGGGGCATCCGCTGGCAGCGAAGGAACGCATTGATATTCACGAACTGGAGAATGAGCCTTTTATGCTGTTGGAGCATGGGGGAAAAACAGAAGTGACAGAACTATTGGAAATGCATGATGTTCATCCGCATATTCAGTGTACCACATGGGAGGATTTTTCCATTTTAGCCATGGTAGAAAAAGGACTGGGAATTGGCATTTTACCGCAGATGATTTTGCAGCGGATTCCGTATCAGGTGGAAGTACGAAGTCTGGAAGAACCATATTATAGGGAGATTGGCTTGGCAGTAAAAAGCCGGGAACGGCTGACTTCAGCGGCAGCGAAATTTCTGGAGTATTTGAATTTCAGAGAAAAGGTGTAAAGACAACTAAGAAATTTATTATTTCGTCAAAGTGGCAGAAATAGTGTATAATAAAGTTTAAATGATTCAAAGAAGGGAAGGTATAAAACGTACGAAAATAGCAGTAACATATGAAAACGGAATGGTATTTCAGCATTTTGGACATTCAGAACAGTTTAAAATTTATGAGGTAGAGGACGGAAAAATCACTGCATCAGATTATGTGTTCCCATCATGGAGAAGGACATTCCTGCGGAGAGCATAGCTGCGGCAATCATTAGATAACACTAGAAATAGATTCAAGTAGATAGGTAAAAGTATAAAGGACTGGAATTGTGACAGGAATTGTCGGTTCCGGTTCTTTTTTTGGAAAATATATAGGTTCCGATAGTATAAAAAATTATTGGTAAATATAAACAAAATTATTTATATTTAAAAGAAAAATTGAATACAGCTAAAAAGAAAATCAGTAAGAGAGTAGGTAACTATACGGGATGTTAAAGCTGTGAATGCATTGTACAAACTATACAATAGAAAATTAGCGTAAAAAAATGGAGTTGACATCTAAAAAAACGAATTATATACTCAAAGCACATCGAGTGATCAGACCTTGTGTAAGTCAGAGCACATTCACAAAAAAGAAGTGGAATCAAAGGTCAGAAGAATTCTCAATAAATCAAGCCACTATCGGCAGAGAAGAATCAGGATGGATAAAAGGAAACTGCATAAAATGGCTTGTGGAAAGAGAAAAAGTTTTTTATACTTATAGCAGGATGTAACACTCATTCAACAAGTTATTTCGTGCCATACGAAAGGAGTATGTTGAATGGGAAAAGAGAATAAGAAAGTAAAAAACAGTGTATTAATTGATTTATTTTGTGATGATGAGTCAGCAGAGAAGAATGATATAGCATTATATAATGCATTGCATGATGAACCGCTACCGGAAGGAACACAGATAGAAAAAATTTATGTAGATAATGTGCTATATATGAATTTTAGAAATGATATATCTTTTGGTGCTGGAGGAAAGGTAATCGTAATGGGTGAACATCAATCTACGTTGAACGAGAATATGCCCTTACGCAGTCTTATGTATGTAGGGCGGACTTATGAGAAAATTGTTCCTGTAAGGGATCGTTATAAGAAAAGTAGAGTGCCGCTTCCGAAACCTGAATTTTTTACATTTTATAATGGAAAAGATTATATGGAAAAAGAGAAAGTAATGTTTTTGTCAGATGCATACATAGTGCAAGATGGAGATCCAATGTTGGAATTAAAAGTACGAGTTATTAATATTAATTCTAGTGCGAAACATGAGATTTTGGATAAATGTCAGGTATTGAAAGAATATAGTCTGTTTATTGATACAATAAGAAAATATCAGGAGCAGGGAATGGATAATGCATATGCTTTAGCTATACGTGAGTGTATTAATGCTGGGATTCTTGCAGACTATCTGAAAAAACGAGGTAGTGAGGTGGAGAATATGTTGTGTGCAGAATATGATTATGAGATGGATATTGAAGTGCAGAGGGAAGAAGCATATGAGGATGGAAAACAGAAGGGTATTTCTGAAGGTGAGCAGTTAAAATTAGTTACACAAGTAATTAAAAAAATGCAAAAAGGTTATACCTCAGAAGTAGCGGCTGATATGTTGGAAGAAGATGTGGCAGTGATTCGGCAGATTTATGAAATTTCCAGAAAATATGCGCCGGAATATGATGCAAAAAAAATATGTATGGAATTGGAAAATAAATTACAAAAGTAAGGTGTAAGATAAAAAATATGATGAAAGCATTTTTATTTGACGTAGACGATAACCTGTATAATCAGTGAAGAGGAACTTGCAAAACTGTTAGCAGATATCTGCAAGTAAGGACAGTCTATTGTGCAAATCAGGTTCTTTTTTTCGCATGTCAGATAATTTATAATGAGAGCAACAAAGAGAAAAGGAGAATGATCGTATGGCAAACAGATTTGTGTTAAACGAAACATCTTATCATGGAGCGGGAGCAATTGCAGAAATTGCAACAGAGACAAAAGGCAGAGGATACAAAAAAGCATTTGTATGTTCTGATCCGGATCTTGTAAAATTTGGGGTAACACAGAAAGTACTGGATGTACTGGATGCAGACAAGTTAGACTATGAACTGTACTCCAATATCAAACCAAATCCAACCATTGAGAACGTACAGACTGGCGTGGAAGCATACAAAAAATCAGGCGCTGATTATATCATCGCAATCGGTGGAGGTTCTTCCATGGATACTGCAAAAGCGGTTGGTATCATCATCAACAACCCGGAGTTTGCAGATGTCAGAAGTCTGGAAGGCGTTGCTCCGACAAAAAATAAATGTGTACCGATTTTTGCGGTACCGACAACTGCAGGAACAGCAGCAGAAGTAACCATCAACTATGTTATCACAGATGTTGAGAAAAACAGAAAAATGGTTTGTGTAGACCCGAAAGACATTCCGGTGATCGCATTTGTTGATCCGGATATGATGTCTTCCATGCCGAAAGGACTGACAGCAGCAACCGGTATGGATGCGCTGACACATGCTATTGAGGGATACATTACAGCAGGCGCATGGGAACTGTCTGATATGTTCCATCTGAAAGCAATCGAGATTATTTCACGTTCTCTGCGTGCAGCAGTAGAAAATACACCGGAAGGCCGTGCAGATATGGCACTTGGACAGTATGTAGCAGGTATGGGATTCTCAAACGTAGGTCTTGGAATCGTACATTCCATGGCACATCCGCTGGGCGCATTATATGATACACCGCACGGAGTTGCAAATGCGATCATTCTTCCGACTGTTATGGAGTACAATGCGGATGCAACCGGTGAGAAATACCGTGAGATCGCCAGAGCAATGGGCGTAGCCGGTGTCGATGGCATGACACAGGAAGAGTACCGCAAAGCAGCAGTCGATGCTGTTAAAAAATTGTCCCAGGATGTAGGAATCGCACCGGATTTGAAGGAAATCGTAAAACGCGAGGATATTCCATTCCTGGCACAGTCCGCATATGATGATGCATGCCGTCCGGGTAACCCGAAAGAGACATCCGTGGAAGACATTGCAAAATTATATGAGTCTCTGATCTAATAAAACTGTCATACCAAAACAACATAAAACCATTTGTTTAACGATAAGAAGAACCGGAAACTGACCATTTCTGGTTCTTCTTTTTTTCGGGAAGTTATACAGAATTTTTTTGATAAAAGGGCGCATTTCCTTCTGATCATGAGAGAATCACATACTTTTTCAGACACGGGAAAAGCCTGCCTGACATAGAATAATAGAAAGGCTGCACACGGAGGTGCCGATTTGAAATCATTTCAATCGCCGCTGAGTACGTTGGAAGAAAAGCAGTATCTGGAGCAGCTGAAAAACGGAAGCGAGCAGGCAAAATCGGTATTAATTGAGCGAAATCTGCGGCTTGTGGCACATATTGCACGGAAATATCAGGGCGCGCAGGAGGATATGGAAGATCTGATCTCCATTGGAACCATCGGACTGATCAAGGCCGTGTCAACCTACAATCTGGAAAAAGGAAGCCGTCTGGGAACTTATGCTGCCCGTTGTATCGAAAATGAGCTGCTGATGTATTTTCGCAGTAAAAAGAAAACGGCCAGAGATGTATCGCTTTATGAGCCTATCGGAACGGACAAAGAGGGCAATCAGATCAAATTGCTGGATATCGTAGAAAGTGGAGAACCGGAGCTGTGGGAGCGAGTCGTAGAAAAGAAAAATATCTTGCGTTTATATGAATTGCTGCCGAAGGTGCTGGATGAGCGGGAAAGCTGGATTATTCGGCGGCGATACGGTTTGTATAATACGAAGCCTGCCACGCAGCGGGAGATTGCCAAAAGCCTTGGGATTTCCCGGTCTTATGTCAGTCGGATTGAAAAGAAGGCATTGGAAAAACTGCGACAGGAGTTTTTGGAATAAGTTGGATGTGTAGATCTGGCTGCGTATCAAAAATGATTGGATTATTTTTTTAAAATATGTGATACTGGATTATAAGATTATATTTCTGAGCGATGCAGAAGAGATAAAAAGAAAATCATTACAGTTACAGGAGGAAACATAAGATGATCAGAAAATATCCAAATTTATGTAAATCGATCACGCTGGCTGGCGTTACGTTTAAAAACCGTATGTTTTCTGCCCCGATGGGTGGAACCGATATTACAAATGATGGCTGTATCGGGCCAAAATCTACAGCTTTTTATGAACTGCGGGCAAAGGGCGGTGCAGGAGCTGTTACCGTCAGCGAATGTATGGTGCATCCGCAGACGGATGGTTCCCATGCATACCATTTGGACACAAGTATTTTAAATTCCCTTGCGTGTGCGACTTATACGGCAGATGCCATTCGCCGACATGGCGCCATGCCGAGCCTTGAATTGTCTCATTCCGGCATGTATGCAGGAACTTATATGACAGATAAGACAAAGCAGAAGGAAATGCATCAGTGGGGGCCTTCCGATACGGTTCGCCCGGATGGAGTGCCGGTAAAGGCGCTGACAAAAGAAATGATCGCAGACATTGTGGCTGCTTATAGAAACGTGGCAGGTCTGGCAAAAAGAGCCGGATTTGAAATGCTGATGATTCACGGCGGACATGGCTGGCTGTTGAATCAGTTTTTCTCCCCGTATTTTAATAAAAGAGAAGATGAGTATGGCGGCAGTCTGGAAAATCGCTGCAGACTGGCGATTGAAGTGTTAAAAGCAGTGCGTGAGGCCGTTGGACCAAGATTTCCGATTGAATTTCGTATGAGCGGATCCGAACTGCTTGAGGGCGGATATGATCTGGAGGAAGGCGTCCGGATCGCACAGCAGATTGAGCCATATATTGATCTGCTTCATGTTTCTGCCGGAACATATCAGAGAGGATTTGGAAATACACATCCGTCCATGTTCCGGGAGCATGGATGTAACGTTTATCTGGCGGCAGAGATTAAAAAGCATGTGTCCGTGCCGGTGGCAACCATCGGTGGTCTGAACAGTCCGGAACAGATGGAAGAAATTATTGCCAGTGGAAAAGCGGATGTGGTTTACATGGCGCGGGCACTTCTGGCAGATCCGTTTTTACCGGAAAAGGTAATGGAAAACCGTGAGGATGAAATTGTGCACTGTCTCAGATGTTTTACCTGTATGGCAGAGCGTGCAATGACATCCACAAGAAGATGTACGGTAAATCCGCTGATCGGAAGAGAGATGGAAGGCGATGAGATCCAGCCGGCTCCTGTGAAAAAGAAAGTTCTGGTGGCAGGCGGTGGTCCTGGTGGACTGTACGCAGCATATACGGCAGCCAGACGTGGTCATCAGGTAATCCTCTGCGAAAAAGAAAGCGAAGCCGGCGGCATTTTAAAAAGTGAACAGGCGCTTTCGTTCAAATATGAAATGTATCAGTTGGCAGGAACTTATGAAAAACTGGCGAGACTGGCCGGAGTGGAGATTCGGTATAATACGGAAGTGACGGCGGACTATGCAGAAAAAGAACAGCCAGATGCCATGATCATTGCAGTCGGTTCAAAACCACTGATTCCACCGATTCCGGGACTGGACGGCGAGAATGTAATAGTGGTCAATGAATATTACAAACAGAAAGAAAAAGTTACGGATGATGTGGTTGTATTTGGCGGTGGACTGGCCGGATGTGAGTGTGCGATCCATCTGGGAATGGAAGGAAAGCATGTCCATCTGGTGGAAATGCGTGAGGAACTTGCACCAGATGCAAATATCCGTCACCGTCCGTTATTGCTGGCAGAAATTGACAAATACGTTACGGTACATACGTCCTGCAAAGGATTGAAAGTGACAAACGAAGGCATTGTCTGTGAGGATAAAGACGGAAAGGAAATTCTGGTTCCGGGTACTTCGGTTGTCTGTGCTTTGGGGCAGCGTTCCAGAACAGATGTGGTTGAGGCGTTACGGGATGCGGCACCGAGAGTTGCTGTGATCGGTGATGCGGCAAAAGTTTCGACCATCACAAATGCGGTGTACTGGGGATATCATGCAGCGCTGGATATCTAAGTGATATTTAGCGGAAGTATGATACACATTTTGCACTCCAAATTATGAAGTTATTTTTGAGTATATTCTTGACAAATGTTAAAAAATAGCGTGCATATGATGTGAAAAATGTAGTCAGGCTGATCAACGGAAGCAGGTTGAAAGGTCTGGCTACTTTTGTGAAAATAATTATTTTTAGCTGCTTCCTCAACAGAAGCTGTTACAGCAACAGTAGCTCCAACCATTGGATTGCTGAAGGATAGTCAAAATTTTTTGAATACAAAATAATGAAAAATATCGTTTGAATATAGACAGATTTAGCCAGATATGCTACAGTAAACCTGTCTTTTATCTTACTTTTTACTTTTTTCGGCAATCGCCGGATTTTTCCGTATACGAAAAGAGGAAAAATGAATATATGTATAGTGTAATTAAAACAGCGGTAGTCTGTGGTTTCGAGTCGCTTCCGGTGCAGGTAGAAACGGATGTCAGTGACGGCATGCCTTCCTTTGACATGGTGGGATTCCTGACCTCAGAGGTAAAGGAAGCCAGAGAGCGGGTGCGTACTGCCTTGAAAAATGCGGGATTTCGTCTGCCTGCAAAGAAGATTACCATTAACCTGACACCAGCAGATGTGCGAAAATCCGGTACCGGGTGTGATCTGCCTATGGCAGCGTCTGTTCTGGCAGCATTTGGCTTTCTGGATGAGCATATTTTAAGCAATTATCTGCTGCTTGGCGAGGTTGGGTTAAACGGCAGTATTTTGCCAACTAAGGGAGTTCTGTCAGCAGCAGTTCTGGCGCAGAAAGAAGGCATGCAGGGGATTGTAGTTCCGTGGGAAAATGCCCGGGAAGCGGCGATTTTAGATACCGTAAAAGTCATTCCGGTGAAAAATCTGAAAGAGTTCGTTCAGATCTGTCAGCAGGAACTTCCGGAGACCTGTTTTTACCGGGAACAGCAGGAAATCTGGAAAACGGAATACGACGTGGATTTTTCGGAATTGCGGGGACAGCCGATGCTGCGCCGCGCCTGTGAGATCGCGGTCAGTGGCATGCATAATTTATTAATGATGGGACCGCCGGGCTCCGGAAAAACCATGGCAGCGAAACGGATTCCAACAATTCTGCCGGAACTGAGCCGGGAGGAAAAGCAGGAACTTTCTCAGATTTATTCGCTTTGTGGTCTGCTGGATCAGGAGCGTATTATTCAAAATGAACGTCCGTTTCGCAGCCCGCACCATACGGTGACGGCGCAGGCTCTGGTGGGAGGCGGCAAGCAGCCGCATCCCGGGGAAATCAGTCTGGCGCATCATGGAATTTTATTTCTGGATGAACTGGCGGAGTTTAAGCCGGGAATTTTGGATGTATTGCGTGAACCACTGGAGGAAAAGAAAGTACATATTTCCCGGGTTGGAGGCAGTTTTGTGTATCCGGCGGATTTTATGCTGGTAGCATCTACAAATCCTTGCCCTTGTGGCTTCTATCCAAATCTAGACCGTTGTAATTGCAGACCTCAGGCTATTAAAAACTATATCAGCCGCATTTCCCAGGCATTTTTGAATCGTATTGATCTGTGTGTGGAAACAGAAGAAGTCCGTTACACGACAATGAAAGATATGCGGGAGGAAGAAAGCAGTGAGGTGATCCGTGCCCGGGTAGAACGGGTGCATGAAATTCAGCGGGAGCGGTTCAAAGGCAGAAAATATCGGTTTAACAGTCGGATGAACATGGAAGATCTGGAAACGTTTTGCGCACTGGATGCGGAGTCTACGGAGCGGATGCAGGACAAATACGAGGAATATCATTTAAGCGCCCGCACCTATGGAAAAATCTTGAAAACCGCCCGTACCATTGCGGATATGGAAGGCGAGGAAAATATTCAGTGGGGACATCTGGAAGAAGCATTTATGTTCCGAAATCCGGACAAGAATTACTGGAGGAGGGACTAAAGATGCATGAAATGAATAAAAAGAATGAGATTTTTGATTATACACAAGAAATTTCCACCCAAAAGCAGGTCAGAGAAGATTCAGGAAAAAGACAAGGCAGAGAACTTCCCAAGAAAATAGAAAAGAGCAAAGAGCAGGGTGTGATAGTAGAGAATCAAAAGAAAGATGAGCTAAAGTATGATTTTTGGATGGCATCTCTGATAAGTATTAGTAGCGGCAAACGAATCCAAGTCCGTGAACTATGTGGTAACGCACAAGCCGTTTATGAACTCAGGGAAGAAACCTTGAAAAACATGCACCTTTTTACCGACAATGAATTACAGCATTTGCTGGAAAGTCGCAAAAACGACCTGAATCGCGCCTGGGAGCGTTTCCTGGGACAAAACATCCAAATGTTTCCCATTGGAAGTAAAAAATATCCGCAACGTCTGAAAAACATTGCACAGCCGCCATATGCGATTTTCTGCAAGGGTTCCATGCCGGATGCCAGAAAAAGCGTAGGCATTGTGGGCGCCCGTATGTGTTCGGAATATGGCAGAAGCATCGCCACAAAGCTTGGCAAAATGCTGGCGGAAAAGGATGTACAGGTCATCAGCGGCATGGCACTTGGCATCGACAGTGCCTCTCATGCCGGTGCTCTGCAGGGAAAGGGCAGCACCTTTGCTGTCCTTGGCTGCGGCTGCGATATCTGTTATCCGAAAAATGCCCGGAATCTGTATGAAAATATCCAGACTTCTGGTGGGGGTATTTTGTCGGAGTATCCGCCGGGAACGGAACCGCTGCCATATCGCTTCCCGGAGCGCAACCGTATCATCAGTGCCTTATCCGACTGTCTGGTGGTGGTAGAGGCAAAGAAAAAGAGCGGTTCTCTGATCACGGCAGACGCGGCACTGGAACAGGGCAAAGATGTCTATGCGGTGCCGGGACGCTTCGGAGATGCACTGAGCGAAGGATGCAATGCCCTGATCGGTCAGGGCGCTGGAATCATCTACGATTTGGATATTTTTTTGCAAAATCTTGGATATTTGCCCGAAAAAAATGCAGAAACGACAAAAATAAAAAATATTTCCCTTGATAAAAGCGAAAAGTTGGTGTATGGTATGGTTGATTTACATCCAAAATATATTAACTATATTATAGAAGAAACAGGTTTGGATCTGCTCACAGTACTGCATAGTTTAGACAAACTCAAGCGGTGCGGACTGGTGCAGGAAACCTTTCAAAATTATTTTTGTAAACGCATATAAATAAGTAAGAACATAGAGGTTAAGAGGTAAGTATGGCGAAGTATTTAGTAATCGTGGAGTCTCCGGCAAAGGTTAAGACAATAAAGAAATTTCTTGGAAAAAATTACGAGGTAGCAGCATCGAACGGACATGTGCGTGATCTGCCGAAAAGTCAGCTTGGATTTGATGTGGAAAATGACTTTGAACCGAAATATATTACCATCCGTGGAAAAGGAGATATTCTGGCAAATCTGCGAAAAGAAGTGAAAAAGGCAGATAAAGTGTATCTTGCAACTGACCCGGACCGTGAGGGTGAGGCAATTTCCTGGCATCTGGCAACGGCATTAAAGTTAAACGACAAAGATGCGAAACGTATTACATTCAATGAGATTACAAAAAATGCGGTAAAGGCTTCGTTGAAGAATCCACGGGAGATCGATATGAATCTGGTGGATGCGCAGCAGGCGCGTCGTGTGCTGGACCGTATGGTAGGTTACAAGATCAGCCCGGTACTCTGGGCGAAAGTAAAGCGTGGTTTGAGTGCGGGCCGTGTGCAGTCTGTGGCACTGCGCATCATCTGTGACCGTGAAGACGAGATCAACGCATTCATCCCGGAAGAATACTGGACTATTGATGCGGTATTAAACGTAAAAGGCGAGAAAAAGCCGTTAGTTGCAAAATTTTACGGCGATGAAAATGGCAAGATCCAGATCCATAATCAGGCAGAATTAGATGCAATCTTAAAAGAAATCGAGTCTTCTGAGTATAAAGTATTGGAAGTGAAAAAAGGCGAGCGTACCAAAAAGCCGCCACTTCCGTTCCGGACAAGTACGCTGCAGCAGGAAGCCAGCAAGCATCTGAATTTTTCCACTCAGAAAACCATGCGTCTGGCGCAGCAGTTATACGAAGGTGTGGATATCAAAGGCAGCGGAACCGTTGGTCTGATCACATACCTGCGTACTGATTCCACCCGTGTTTCTGAGGAAGCAGAGGCAGCGGCAGCAGAGTATATTGGCAGCAATTATGGTGCTGACTATGTGGGCGGAAGTGCTGATGTGAAGAAAAATACAGCGAAGATCCAGGATGCTCATGAGGCAATCCGACCGACAGATCTGAACCGTTCACCGGCTATGGTAAAAGAATCCTTAAGCCGTGATCTGTTTCGCCTGTATCAGCTCATCTGGAACCGTTTTGCAGCAAGCTGTATGACACCGGCAGTATATGAGACCACATCCGTTACCATCGGTGCCGGAAAATACCGTTTCCATGTATCCGCATCCAAAGTAAAATTCGATGGTTTCATGTCTGTTTATACCTTAGATGAGGAAAAATCCGATCGTGTATTTTTATCAAAATCACTGGATGAGACCTCAGAGCTGACCAAAGAAGAAATCGAGCCGAAGCAGCATTTTACACAGCCACCGGCACACTTTACCGAGGCATCTCTGGTAAAAACACTGGAGGAACTTGGCATTGGACGTCCGAGTACTTATGCTCCGACCATTACAACGATTCTTGGCAGAAGATATATTGTAAAAGAAAATAAAAACCTCTATGTATCCGAACTTGGCGAGGTTGTCAATAATATTATGAAGGAAGCCTTTCCAGAGATCGTGGACGAGCGTTTCACCGCAAATATGGAGTCCCTGCTGGATAAAGTCGAGGAGGGCACCGTAGACTGGAAGATGATCATCCGAAACTTCTATCCGGATCTGGATGCAGCGGTTAAAGCTGCGGAAGCAGAACTGGAGAAAGTAAAGATCGAGGATGAAGTGACTGACGTTGTCTGCGAACAGTGTGGACGCCACATGGTCATCAAATACGGACCGCACGGCAGATTCCTTGCCTGCCCGGGATTTCCGGAGTGCCGTAATACCAAACCGTATTTTGAAAAAATCGGCGTAGCCTGCCCGAAATGCGGCAAAGATATCGTTCTGAAGAAAACGAAAAAAGGCAGAAAATATTACGGCTGCGAGAACAATCCGGAATGTGATTTCATGTCCTGGCAGAAACCATCCAAGATCCCGTGTCCACAGTGTGGCGGCTACATGGTGGAAAAAGGAAACAAGCTGGTCTGCGCGGACGAGCAGTGCGGTTATGTCATGGAAAAACCGGAAACTTCCGAGGAATAACACGCCGAAGGTCAGTTTTTTTTAAAATTAAATGTATAAAATGACTGAAAAAGTTGTGATTTTTAAAATTTCTTGTGAAATTTGAAAAAATCTGACAGATTTAAATAAAATTTGTTGAATTTACAGAAAAATAGTGCTAAGATATGCCTGTTAATTATCTTGGCACTATTTTTTTGCCGAAAAATCGGCGTGATTGATAAGAAAATGATATGGAGGAAGCTATGAGCAGCGTACAGTTATTAGACAAAACACGAAAAATCGGAAAACTGCTTCATAATAACAATTCGTCTAAAGTTGTTTTTAATGACATTTGTGATGTTATGACAGATATCCTTGCATCAAACGTACTGGTAATCAGTAAAAAAGGAAAAGTCCTGGGAACAGGACTTCGCCCGGAAGTGATCGAGATCACAGAACTTCTGGCAGATCAGGTAGGAAATTACATTGATGCATCTTTAAATGAGAGATTACTGGGTATCCTTTCCACTAAGGAGAATGTAAATCTGGAGACACTTGGATTTACGGTAGACAGCGAGAAAGGCTATGCAGCAACCATCGCACCAATCGACATTGCAGGCGAGCGTCTTGGTACTTTATTTGTATATCGCCAGAATGCACAGTTTGACATTGATGACATTATCCTGTGCGAGTACGGCACCACAGTCGTAGGACTGGAAATGATGCGTTCCGTAAACGAGGAGAACGAGGAAGAGACCAGAAAGAAACAGATCGTAAAATCTGCACTGAGCACACTTTCTTACTCTGAGCTGGATGCCATCGAGCATATTTTTGACGAGCTGGAAGGCCGTGAGGGAATCCTTGTTGCCAGCAAGATCGCTGACCGCGTTGGCATCACACGTTCCGTTATCGTCAATGCACTGCGCAAATTTGAGAGTGCCGGTGTCATTGAATCCCGTTCCTCAGGAATGAAAGGAACCTACATCAAAGTATTAAATGATGCAGTGTTCGAAGAATTAGACAATCTCAAGGCAAAAAATGACTAAAAATGTCTTGAAGCGTACCTGTAAGTATGCTATACTAAATCGGTCTGAGAAAAGTCACAGATTTTTTTGTGCGCTTTTTTAAGATAAATACTATATTAATCACATATGCGGACTAACCGGGATGGTGCCCACAGGGTGAACCGGCGGGTGAGATGCATATGGAAGAGACAAAACCATGGAGGTAAAAAAATGAGCGTTATTTCAATGAAACAGTTACTGGAAGCAGGTGTACATTTCGGACACCAGACAAGAAGATGGAACCCTAAAATGGCTCCGTACATCTACACAGAGAGAAATGGTATCTACATCATCGACTTACAGAAATCTGTAGGTAAAGTTGACGAAGCTTACAATGCAGTAGCAGATATCGTTGCTGAAGGTGGTACAATTCTTTTCGTTGGTACAAAGAAACAGGCACAGGATGCTATCCAGGCAGAAGCTGAGCGTTGTGGAATGTACTATGTAAACGAGAGATGGTTAGGTGGTATGCTCACAAACTTCAAAACAATCCAGAGCCGTATCGCCAGACTGAAAGCAATCGAGAAAATGTCTGAGGATGGAACATTTGATGTTCTGCCGAAAAAAGAAGTTATCAACCTCAAAAAAGAGTGGGATAAACTTGAGAAAAACCTTGGCGGTATCAAAGAGATGGACAGAATCCCGGATGCAATCTTCGTTGTAGATCCGAAAAAAGAGAGAATCTGTGTTCAGGAAGCACACACACTGGGAATTCCGCTGATCGGTATCGCTGATACAAACTGTGATCCGGAAGAGTTAGATTATGTAATCCCGGGTAACGATGATGCTATCAGAGCCGTAAAACTGATCGTTTCCAAAATGGCAGACGCTGTTATCGAAGCAAAACAGGGTACTGTAGAGGCTGACGAGGAAGTTTTCGAAGAGGCTGAAGGAACAGAGGAGTAATCTGTAGATTTGCGGGGAACCGCATCACTATGAATGAAATCGGAGGAATAAAACCATGGCAATTACAGCATCAATGGTAAAAGAATTAAGAGAGATGACTGGCGCAGGCATGATGGACTGCAAAAAAGCTCTTACAGAGACAAACGGTGATATGGACGCAGCTGTTGAGTTCTTAAGAAAGAACGGACAGGCAAAAGCTGAGAAAAAAGCTGGACGTATCGCAGCAGAAGGTCTTGTACGTGTCGCTATGGACGGTGACAACACAGCAGCAATCGTAGAGGTTAACTCTGAGACAGATTTCGTTGCTAAAAACGAGACATTCCAGCAGTATGTAGAGGCTGTTGCAGCTCAGGCTGTTGCTTCTGATGCAGCTGATATGGATGCATTTTTAGCAGAGACATGGAATGCAGATTCTTCCAAAACTGTAAAAGATGCTCTTGTAGAGAAAATCGCAGTTATCGGTGAGAACCTGAACATTCGTAGATTCCAGAAAGAGACACAGGAGAACGGATGCATCGTATCTTATATCCACGGTGGCGGACGTATCGGTGTCCTTGTAAAAGCTGAGACAGCAGTTGTTAACGACGCTGTAAAAGAGGCTCTTACAAACGTAGCAATGCAGGTTGCAGCTCTTGCTCCGAAATATGTATCTTCTGACGATGTAAACGAAGAGTACAAAGAGCATGAGAAATCTATCCTTCTTGCTCAGGCTAAAAACGAGAACCCGGATAAACCGGACAATATCATTGAGAAAATGATCATCGGACGTCTGAACAAAGAGCTGAAAGAGGTATGCCTGCTTGAGCAGCCATACGTAAAAGCTGAAGATGGAAAACAGACTGTTGCTAAATACTTACAGCAGGTTTCCAAAGAAGTTGGCACTGACATCAAGATTACAGGTTTCGTACGTTTCGAGACAGGTGAAGGTCTTGAGAAGAAAAACGAGGACTTCGCAGCTGAGGTAGCAGCACAGATGAACATGTAAGTACGTCGGCAAAGTCCGATGGAGGAACCACTGCAAGACCTTGAATTTACTGCATTTTAGGCGTGGTTTCGGAATAAGATGTAAGGTTGCGTACTTGTCATAAAGTATCATAATTTATTGTAGAT
Organism: Dysosmobacter segnis; assembly: GCA_963659325.1. Classification (GTDB taxonomy): domain Bacteria; phylum Bacillota; class Clostridia; order Lachnospirales; family Lachnospiraceae; genus Eubacterium_I. The sequence goes on along the minus strand of CAVKTR010000019.1, from coordinate 1,043 downwards.
TATCAGAGGTTTTTGTGTCAGGTTTGCGTAAGGAATTGCGTCAATTGAAAAGACGACTTCCTTCAGCGAATTTTACGCATTTTTATGACTATAAAGCAATCTCATGAATAAAGAGTGTGAATGAACATTGATTTGTTTTTCACACTCTTTTTTTGTGTGAAGAATAGATAAGTTGTCAAAATAAAAAACTATAATAATTAGCATTCATGTAACATTGATTGTGCTATTCTAATCTGAAAAGCCAGAATTTCAGCAATGAGCCATTGCTGATAAAGTAACTATACTGTATAATTACTATATATTTTATGGAATTATTACATGAAAAATATCGTAAGTGTAACGAATAGAAGAATGAGAAAAATATGGAAAATGATAGGATAGACACTGGGGGCAGAAATATGGAAGATAAACGGGTAGCATATGAGGAGCAAAAGTGCAAAGAAGAACTGGATATGGGAAAAATGCATAAACGCAAGGCTTTATCATATTGGTTGATAGATCAGAAAAAATATAGCTTTGAGTTGTTAATATCTTCGGATTATTGGAAAAGACATACTTTTGGTGATTTGTATGAAGCTTTTATAGAGAGCAATATTTTTGCAGAAGAACATGATGAGATCAATGAAGAATGTGCCCTGTTATGTGCTTACATTGTGTTGGATCATGATAAATTCTTATGTATTCACTTGAAAAAGGAACTAGAGAAAGATGAGAAAGAAAATCTTTTGAGAGATTTACTTGATAAATATTCTGTTGAAGATTTCAAGGAAAATTATGAATATAGAATCCTTTCAGCAATGAGGAGTAAGTCGTTAGAATGGGATAAGGAACATGGAATTGGGGAGCAAAAATACTCCCAAACTTTATAGAAAAAGCTTCCCTAAATGCGGAAAAAAGAGTGTGAATGAACATTGATTTATTTTTCACATTCTTTTTTTGTGTGAAAATAGTTAAGTTGACTCAAAAAACAAAGTGACGTATATATAGCGTAAGCGCTTAATTTTTAGCCATAGTCAGAAAAAATCTCCAGCTACTTTACAGTA
>CAVKTR010000018.1:0-42353 GCA_963659325.1 Dysosmobacter segnis | reverse complement strand
AAAAACTGCTATTTTTTTATTAAAAAGTAGTGGTTGCATGTACTTAGGGCTAGCGACTTGGTACAATGTATAATAAATAATTCAAACTCAAAATTACATGTATCTCAGAATCATTTAGATAAGTACATCTTTTTAGCAAAACTTTCTGAGTAATAAGGGAGGATTTTACATGAATATTGTTGATATGCACTGCGACACGCTGTCCGTCATGCTCGAAAACAAACAGCAGGGACAGCCCTATGGACTGGATTGTTCCAAAAATCAGATTACCTTGTCACGTATGCAGCAAAGCGGATATCTGCTGCAGAATTTTGCGGCATACGTCAATCTCGCTCAGGCAGAAAACCCACTGTTGGAAGCATTGGAGCTAATTGACCTGTTCTACACAGAACTGGAAAAACATGCGGATATGATCCGTCCAGTCCGCTCCTGGGCTGATATTGAAAAAAATCAGGCAGACGGCGTCATGTCTGCGCTTTTGACCGGTGAGGAAGGCGAGATTACCCTCGGCAAACCGGAATATCTCCGCACGTTATACCGCCTTGGCATGCGCATGATGGCCCTGACCTGGAATTACGAAAATTCCCTTGGTTTTCCAAACCGAAAACTTTCCCTTTCCAACACAGATCATTCTTCTGATTCCAACAGCCAGAACTGCGGCTTAAAGGAACAAGGCATCGCCATGCTGTCAGAAATGGAACAGCTCGGCATGATCATTGATGTCTCCCATTTATCTGACGCCGGATTTTATGATGTGTTAAACCATACGACCAAACCATTTGTGGCAAGCCACTCCAACGCCCGCAGCGTCTGCCCTGCCCTCCGCAATCTCACGGATGACATGATCCGAAAGCTTGCAGACCGTGGCGGTATCACCGGCATCAACTTCTGCCAGGATTTTCTCGGGACACCGACTGACTCGCAAAATTATCTGGATCAGGCTGTCGTGCACATGAAATATCTGATGAACCTCGGCGGAGAAGAGTTCGTTGCCCTTGGCTCTGATTTCGATGGCATTCCGGTCTATGATGATTTTGCCGACTGCAGCATTATGCCAAAACTTATTCAGGCAATGGAAAAAGCCGGTCTGACACCGACTCAGATAGAAAAAATCTGTTATAAAAATACACTGCGGATTTACAGAGAGTTACTGTAAGCAGATGTTTTTCAGAGATTTTCTGTTTTATTTTTCAAAATGTTTCACTCTGGAATCTTCTGTTTCACTTATTTTTTTTAAAATATTGTTCTGAAATCGAATTGTCTGCATATACTTTCTGGAGAGAATACTATTTTCCAGTTTTGTATATGGAGGCAATTTTTTATGGTACAGTTTATCAACGACTTTTTGAAAAAATCCAATATCCGAGGGTTCCTCTTTGTATCTATCCTCGGTACACTGCTGCATTTTGCCTTTGACTGGTCCGGGCAAAATCCCCTTGTCGGATGCTTTAGTGCCGTGAATGAATCCACCTGGGAGCACATGAAGCTGCTCTTTTTTCCCATGCTTATTTTTATCATTATAGAACATAAAAAATACGGTGCTTCCTCCCGTGATCTGCTGGCCGCACGCACCCTTGGGCTTTTCTGCGGACTTGCCTTTATCCCGGTCAGTTTCTACACTTATACCGGAATTATCGGGAAAAGTTTCACCGTACTTGATATCGCTATTTTCTTTGTCAGTGCCTTTCTGACTTTTTATATCAGCACAAAATTGCTGCAGAAACCATTAAAAGTCACAAGTCTGGCTGCCGTCATTCTTTTGTGCGTCCTGACAGTACTTTTTTTCCTGTTTACCTTCAATCCGCCTCACATTCAGCTGTTTTTGAATCCTGTTACTTTTCGTTATGGAATCTGAGTTTCTGCACCTTGGCTTTGATTCTCTGCAGTGCATTATCGATGGATTTTTCGGTTTTTCCCATCTTCTCCGCGATCTGCCGGTAATTCCATCCATCCAGATAAGCATCCAGCACTTTATTTTCCATGGGACTTAAGGTGGTATGGATGCTTTCCAGAAATGCGTCCACACTCTCCCGGTCGATCAGGATCTGCTCGGGATTTTCTTCCCGCACCGTGATGCTCTCCTCCAGAGACAGGTTATCGGAATCTTTTCCTTCCTCTGACAGGGAAACGTATGCGTTCAGGGGACCATGTTTTTTTCTCCCCGCCGCCTCAATGGCGTGATAGATCTGTCTGCCAATGCAGAGCTCTGCAAAGTGAAAAAAACTGCTTTTGCTGTCGTCAAAATCCCGCACCGCCTTAAACAGTCCGATCATCCCCTCCTGCACCAGATCATCCGTATCACCGCCAAGCAAAAAGACAGCATTTGCCTTTTTGCGGACGAGATATTTATATTTTTCCATCAGGAAATCCATCACACCGGAATCTCCCTCGCGTAACTGTTCGATCAGTTCTTCGTCCGTAAAGGCATCATACTGTCTTTTCATCTCTTATAATTCCATTCTTTTTCTTCAGGTCAACTGTATACAAGACCTGATATTCATTCTAGTTCATGTACACCAATACATTCCATTCAGTATCACTGCACATCCTTCTATTTCTGCAGACGCTGGCGCACGATCTCATAAGCCAGAACACCTGCTGCCACCGATGCATTCAGGGAATCGATATCGCCCTTCATCGGAATGGACGCGGTAAAATCACAATTTTCCCGCACCAGTTTGCTGACACCGTCCCCTTCGTTTCCAATCACCAGTCCGATCGGTCCGGTCAGATTCTGACGATACATTACCTCGCCGTCCATATCGGCACATACAAACCAGAGCCCCTGTTTTTTCAGTTCTTTCATGGTTGCACTTAAGTTTGTTACTTTTGCCACCGGTGTATAATTTAACGCTCCGGCAGAAGTTTTTGCTACCGTTGCCGTTAAACCAACGGCCCGGTTTTTCGGGATAATGACACCGTGTGCACCTGCAAGGTTTGCGGTACGGATGATTGCGCCCAGATTGTGCGGATCTTCGATGCCATCTAATAAAAAGATAAATGGCGGTTCTCCGGCTTCCTCAGCCTTTGCCAGAATATCCTCTACGCTTGCATAATTGTATGCAGCCGCATAGGCGATCACGCCCTGATGTTTCTTTGTCTCAGACATATTGTCGAGACGGTCTTTGGAAACAAATTTCACCATGGTACCATGTTTTTTTGCTCCTCTTAAAATTGTCTTGATTGGACCATCCTGACAGCCTTCCAGCACAAATACCTTATCAATGGTCTTGCCGGAACGAAATGCTTCCAGAACCGCATTTCTGCCCTCGATGGTTAATTCTTCGTATCTCATATATCTTTATATTCTCCTGATTGTTTCTGATCTTGCAGGAAATTCTCATTGCATATCCCTGCAGTTTTTTGAAAAGTCATTACTAATGATGTAACTTTTCTTCTTTCTCCAGACCGTCCAGTCCCAGAACCGTAAGCTCCAGAATCCGGTCAAACCGGTCTGCCAGATACAGATATCCCATCAGAGCCTCAAAACCTGTGGCCCGGCGGTAATCACTCATGCTGGCATTTTTTGCCATAGTCGGAGATTTTGCATTCCGTCCCCGCTTGTACACGGCTTCTTCCTCCTCGGAAAGTGCCGGAAGCAGGTACTCCATCATCGCTGACTGGGAATGTGCCTTTACCAGATGACTGGTATGCTGATGAAGCTGGCTTGCTTTTGTGTTTCCCTGCGCCACGATCATGGAACGGATCACAAGGTCATAAATGCCATCCCCAATGTACGCCAGTGTCAGCGGCGAATAAGTACGGATATCTCCTTTTCGAATGTCAAATGTTTCACGGATTGCACTGAAAATCGGCAGTGCTGCTGTATCTACGCTCTTTTCCATGTAACTCCTTCTCTTGTATCTTTCAGAATAATTCCCATTGCAGCGAGCTCATCACGGATCTCATCGGCACGGGCAAAGTTTTTCTCTTTTCTTGCTGCCTGACGCTCTTCGATCAGTTTCTCGATATCCTCATCCAGAATCTCTGCCTCTTTTTCTACAATGATTCCAAGAACATCGCACAGTTCTTTTAATTTTGCATATAATGCATCAATGTATGCTTTGCTGCTCTCACCGGATGCATTGGTGTTGCAGAATTTTACATACTCAAAAATTGCGGATACCGCATCAGCAGTATTGAAATCATCATCCATAGCAGCCTCAAATTTTTCCTGATATACATGAAACTGTGCCAGAAGCTCTTTTTCTGCCTCTGTCAGTTCACCGGTTGTGCTGCCGGATAATCTCTGCAGGTTCTCTGCTGCTGTCACGATACGCTCCAGACCGTTCTTTGCAGCTTCCATCAGATCTGCACTGAAGTTCAACGGACTTCTGTAATGTGCAGAAAGCATGAAGAAACGCAGTACCTGAAGGTCATATTTCTCACCAATCTCTCTTACGGTAAAGAAGTTTCCGAGAGATTTGGACATTTTTTTGTTATCAATATTTAAAAATGCATTGTGTAACCAGTATTTTGCAAATGGTACGCCGTTTGCTGCCTCACTCTGTGCGATCTCATTCTCATGATGCGGGAAGATCAGGTCCTCGCCACCGGCATGAATGTCGATCTCATCACCCAGATATTTTTTGGACATCACGGAACACTCAATATGCCAGCCCGGACGTCCCTGACACCACGGAGACTCCCAGTACGGCTCACCGTCTTTTTTCGGTTTCCAGAGTACGAAATCCAGCGAATCTTCTTTCAGATCACCGGTTACCTGGATATTTCTGTGTCCTGCCTCCAGATCATCGATATTTTTATGGGAAAGTTTTCCGTAATCTTTGAATTTTCTGGTACGGTAGTAAACAGTTCCGTCTGCTGCCGCATAGGCATATCCTTTTTCGATCAAAGTGCTGATCATATCCAGCATGCCCTGAATTTCCTGCGTGGCCAACGGATGGGTGGTTGCCGGTTTTACGTTCATGTCGTGCATATCTTTTTTGCACTCTTCGATGTACTGCTGGGAAACTTCCTCTGCGGTACGTCCTTCCTCGATGGCTTTTTTGATGATCTTGTCATCTACATCAGTGAAGTTGGATACATAATTTACTTCGTAGCCTTTGTATTCCATATATCTGCGCACGGTGTCAAATACGATCATCGGACGCGCATTTCCGATATGGATAAAGTTGTATACGGTTGGTCCGCACACATACATGCTTACCTTTCCTTCATGTAAAGGTACAAATTCTTCTTTCTGTTTTGTCAGTGTATTGTAAAGTTTCATTCCATTTAAGCAGGTTTCCCCGCTCTCCTTTCTCATATATATTTCAGTTACTATTTTTTCATCAGCACAGCTGCCACGATCTCGTTCATCTGGTCTTTCTTTTCTTCAATATCCAATACCAGGAAAAACTGATTGACCGCACGATACAGGTTCTGGCGTTCATCAGAGAAATTCGTGATATTCCGGTCTCCGCTGAGGTAATCCGTCAGGAAATGGATGCCGCTCTCCATGGCCATAAGCCATACCGCATAAACCATCAGTTCTTTTTCCTTCGCAGTCAGAATGCGTCCCATCTCATGGCAGTATCCTTGCACATAACCACGGAACAGACCAAGATCCAGCTCAATATTGCCAAATTTCTCATCCTCGGTAAAGGTTGCTGCTCCGGCGCGCACCGCATCACCAAAGTCCAAAATAGATGCCCCCGGCATCACCGTATCCAGATCGATCAGGCAGATTTCTTTTTTGGTATCACTGTCGATCAGCACGTTGCTGTATCTGGTATCGTTGTGTGTGACACGTTTTGGAATCTGTTTTGACTCCACTGCGTCCTGAATCTCATTCAGCTTTTTGGAACGGTCCAGCACAAACTGAATCTGCTCCTGGCAGTCGGAAGTACGGAAACAGATATCCGCCCGGACTGCATCCAGCAGCTGACGCATCGCATTTTTCATATCATGCAGCTTCGGCACAGTAGCCCCAAGCTGGCTGCTGTCAAAATCACGCAGTCTGCGGTGAAAAACGCCCACCGCTTTGGCTGCCTCATAGGCCTCCTCCGGCGTCGTCGGTTTCTTCATTTCCTCTCCGCAGCAGATCATGCGGTACAGACGGAAATAACTTCCGTTTTCTGTCTGCAGCAACTGATTTCCGGCTTTCGTCCGGATAAAGGTCAACCCCTCCAGCTGTGGATCCCGGCCTTCCTGCTCGATCACATCATGGAGGTACTCTGTCACAAGGAACAGATTGTTCATGACTTCCGTCGGATATTTGAATACGATATGATTCATCTCCTGAAGTACATAATGCTCCCCTCCGCAAACGATCTCATAGGTATGGTTTACCGTACCATGTCCCAGAGGTTTTACATCGGTAATCTCTCCTTCAATCTGGAATTTGCTGATAATTTCTTCAAACTTTAACATCTTTCTACCTCCATGGTCAGACCAACTCATTGACAAATATCTTTAATCTGTCAAACATTTGTTGACCAAATATTGCTATGTCCATGGCGCTGGCATTTTCGCATTGTTCTACTTTTTCTGCCGTTCCACCTGTACTATCTATATAAATCCGGTAACAGCCATTATTTTCCGGTAACAGTTCATCCCTGATCTGCAGTGTTTCTTCGTACACATCCGCAAAGCGAAGCAGTTTCACAAAGGCAGGCAAGTGCAAAATCCGCCCCATCATCAACGGGGTTTCCCGCTCTACCGGCAAACACAGATTTTCGGATTCACCCGGCAGTTTAGCCTCTGCCTTCCACAACGGTTCCCGGATCTCAAATCCGTCCTCCATGGAATAACAGAAACTTCCGCACAACTGCCCGTTCCCGTCATACACCGGAACCACCGCTCCGTCTTCACTCTGCTGTTCTTTCTTCATCCGTTCATAATACGATGCATTTCTCGGAATGTAAAGGTCAAATTTTTCATTCAGGATCTGATTTGAAATCTCTGCCAGTTCATTGTTGTCCACATCCCCTGCACAGTTCTTCTGTTTCAACACATATCCACGCAGTTTTTCAGTCTGCGCATCCTCCGTCTCCCAGACACGCTGATGCTTCCAGTAGCGGTATCCAAAAGGCTCATAATAAGCCGGATTCGCCGGCATCAGGAAAGAAAACGGCTCACCATTTTTTCGTTCCTCCTGCAGCAGTTCCTGCAGCAGACGCCGCATATATCCCTGTCGGCGATACAGCGGATCCGTAGCCACGGCCACCAGATAATGCACATCCGTCCTCTGCCCGCAGCAGTTAACTTGAAAAGGATTTGCATGGATCACGGAACAGATCTGATCCTGCTCTTCCAGCACAATGATCTCATTGTCCCGGCATTTTTCTTCATAATAATAATCAATAAATTTTGCAGTATCTTCCGGAAAGCAGGTTTCATAAAGCCCACGGCTTTTCCCTTTTTCCTCCTGCCTCAGATATCGCAGGCGCATACTCAATGGCAGCCTCCGCATCCCGGGCAGCCGCCTTCACTGTCGCCCACGGCCACACTGTTTTCATAAATCGTTGACAGCATGCAGACCGCATTGGCGGAAATTCCTTCCTCCCGGCCGGTAAATCCCAGATGCTCTTCCGTCGTTGCCTTGACATTTACCTGGTTTTTCGCAATATGAAGGGTATCTGCAATATTCTGCTCCATCTGCTCAATATACGGACGGAGTTTCGGTTTCTGGGCGATCACAGTGGCATCGATATTTTCTATAACATAATGCTCCTGCTCCAGCAGATCTCCCACATGTTCCAGCAGCTTCAGGCTGGAAATGCCGCGGTATTTCTCATCCGTATCCGGGAAATGTTTGCCGATATCTCCCAGCGCTGCCGCTCCCAAAAGTGCGTCCATAATGGCATGCAGCAACACGTCTGCATCCGAATGTCCCAGAAGCCCCAGACTGTGCGGGATCTCCACGCCTCCCAGGATCAGCTTCCGTCCTTCCGTCAGTTTATGCACATCATAACCCATTCCAATTCTCATATGCGTATATGCACCTCTTTTCTTTCCTGATCATTGCTCCGCTGCACCTTTCCTGTTCTGCTTAAAACCCACATGTATACAGCAAGAGCCTATTTGGTTTTTAGTTTACCACACTTCGTCTGAAATTTCCATTGACTTACCGATTTTTTCTTCTTAATATTAATATGAGGTGATTTTTTGAAACGATCAGAAAAACAGAAAAAAATGATACAGGGAGCCATCGCCCCCACCATTGTCGCAACGTTGATCTTTTTTGTGACATATTTCTTTTTCGGTATGGAAAATACGATGATCGGTCCTTTTGCGACCCTCTCTTTTCTCCGCTACCGGAATATGTGCAGCCACTATGAGTGTCTGATTCGAAATTTTGCAGTGTACATGATCATGGCCGTGCTTTCTTTTCTGGCGGTCATCAATCTGCCGTTGTGCATTCTGATCAATGCCGTGGCACTGTTCTGGATCGCGGATCTGCTGATTGACGAATACAATCCAAATAATTATTTTCCGGCCGGCATGGCGCTGATCTTTTTCCAGATTGCTCCGGTGCACACCGTGCCAGCGCTTGGAAACCGTCTGTTTGCCCTGCTGGCCTCCTTCGGAATCGTGTTTTTATTTGCATGGATCCTCTCCAGAAAAAATGCCGGACAGAACCGCTTAAAAGCATTGATTGAAGAAGGATTTGCGGTATGTGAAGAGTTACTGGTGCAAACCGGGTGTTTGGCAGAAGATACTGACAGCGATTCCGGTATTTCTCGTTCAGAAAATTTGCAGGCTTCTTCCGAAAAGAATTCGGCTATTTTCAAAGCAAAAAGAAATGCATCTCATGGCAAAGATACGATTTCCACTCTGCACAAACAGCTTTGTGAAATCAACCAGAAATGCAGTAAAGAAATTTATTCTGCCAACCGCGCAACCCTGCGGATAAAAGGAAAAACAAACTGGTACTGCCGTTTTGTCCTTGTATTTCAGATTTTGAATTATCTGACTGACCACGTCGAGGAAGAAGATAATCAAAAAAATGCTCTGAATATATATAAGAAGTTTAAGGCTCAGTTTCAGGAGATCGAACCAACTTCCGATTACCGCCGTCTGAATTTCCGTGTCCGCAAACCGGATATCCGAAATATGCGGCTGCGTTTTGCCCTGCGGCAGGTCATTGTGCTGACTCCGTGTCTGGTGATTTCCTACCTGTGGCAGTCCAACAATATTTACTGGCTGGTCATTTCCGTATTTTTCATGATGATCCCATTTACGGAACACACCGTACAGCGGGTGCGCCAGAGAATATTTGGAACTATGGCCGGTATTGTGCTGTGCTTTATCTTTTTTACGATTTTCCCGGATTTTGGTTCCCGAGTGGTCATTATGACGGTGGCGAACTTTATGATCTATGCGGCGGATGGCTATGGTCCGACGGTTGCTTTCATTACCTGTTCTGCCCTGGCGCTGCAATCTATTGACAGCAGTGTTCCGATCGTACTTGGGCAGCGTCTGATCTACACGCTGCTGGGTGGTGGAATTGCGCTGCTCTCCAACCGGTATGTTTTTCCGGTCCGAATGGCAAAACAGATGCAGTATCTCTTTGATATGCTGCGCAGCCTGCGGGAACAGCTGACGGTTCTTGGGGAAAATACGACGCCTGGGGATGATTACAGACGGCATCAGGTGGATCAGCTGATCATTAAATCTTATCTGCTGTCTACCAGGGCGGAGGATCTGCAGGAGTCACTGCCAGAGATGCAGAAGATTTTCGGGTTTGAAGATGCACGGAAGCGGCATATGGGATTTTTGGCGGCGTATCTGGCGCAATATATGGCGTGATTTTTTCGTGTTTTATTTATTAAGGAAAAAGTCGGGGATTTTGAAATATTAGAAGAAAAAACTGGAGATTTTTGAAATATTTAAAGAAAAAGCCGAAGGATTTTTAAGGCGTTAATAAAGAAAAACTGGGGAATTTTGTCTTGTCCGCTAACAATCGCTTGACAAGAAAAAATGCCCCAGTTTTTCTATTGTACTTTTTGAGGAATCCTCCTGCTTTTTCCAATATACTTTATTGAAAATCTCCCAGTTTTTTCTATTTTACTTTTTCGGGAAATCCCCGACTTTTTCCATTTACGCATCAATAAGCATGCCAGTATGTTTGACGAATGACAATATTGATCATCAGCTGCTTTGATTCATAATAAAACAAGATTAACATTATTTTCTCATTTATTCAGCATTCTGTGACAGTTGCCCTTCTTGAAACCTATAATTCATGCTGATATAATTTCTGCTCATCCTGGATGACTACTGTTCCAGCCCCGTCGATACTGAAAAATTCGATCGGAAGTACGTGTTCGATTCTTCCATCCAGGATATGGGCTCTGTTTACGCCCTGATGAACAGCATCCATACAGTGGTTCAGATAGTCCATGAAGTCTTCCGGGAAATGTCGTGTTTTTTTCAATTCTTCTACCTGTTCGGCGGTGATACGCGGATATACATCGCTGCGTGTCTCATCGGTATAAATACCCGGATAACGGGACAGATAGATCAGCTTGTCTGCCTGCAGTTTCACCGCGATTTCCAGTGCGGTATCTTTCGGATCGATATACTCCATCTCGTTATCAATATCATTCGGTACGATAACCGGAATATAATCGTTGGCGATGGTCATCTGAAGTGTCTCGACATCTACACCGCAGATTCCAAGTGCTTTTGTATCGCAAAGTTCCAGTAATTTTGCAATTCGTTTGTTCTCACGGAATTTATCTACGCCCATCGGTGTACGATGCACGACGATTGGAATAACTCCGATACTTTTCAGCAATACAATGTCTTTCATCAGTTTCTTTTCCTGCATGCCGGAAAGCCACTCTCCGCAGTCATACTCGATGACAATGATTTTGTGAACAAAATCACGAATGTATGGCAATGCATCACATAAGACTGCTGCTTTATGTTCTATATTTTCTAAATAACGATCCATATTATCTTTACCCCATATTTTTTCATACTGTTCTATTTCGCAGAACGCTTTTTTATTATACGCCAGTCGCAAAAAACTGGCAAGTCAACAGATAGCCCTTTTCTTAGAAAAACGCTGCCTTTTCTGTCACACAAAAAAACCTGTAGGCAAAACCTGCAGGCATTTAGTAGCGAGAGGGGGATTCGAACCCTCGACACTGCGGGTATGAACCGCATGCTCTAGCCAACTGAGCTATCTCGCCATATTTAATGGGACCTACAGGGCTCGAACCTGTGACCCTCTGCTTGTAAGGCAGATGCTCTCCCAGCTGAGCTAAGATCCCATTTTGTTAACCAGTGAACTGTTCCGTTCCCTGTCGACTTCGTTAGTATACACCCATATCAAACAGAAAGTCAACAGGTTTTTCTCTCTTTTTTGAAGTTCGACATTTTGTTTATATTATATGTACTTTTCACACAATTCAAAACAAATCGAATCAAAACATAATGATGGTCATTTGCAACAATCTATAATACTTTTGTTCCAGCCAATCCACAAAGCCATCCTTCAAAAAATTGATTAAACAATGCCACGACTCTTCCAACTGCAATCATGGCAATAATCGTTCCTACCCCAATTCCTATCAACCGCCCTCTTGCGAGCAATCCTATCAAAATTGAAATTCCAACGCAACTACAATCCAATACGTTTTTTCCAAGCCCCATGCCCTTTCCAAACACAAGACCGATTGTCTGTGCCAGTCCATCTGCCGGATTTGGAATCAGATGCATGTCCACGATCATGGCTGCTCCGACACCGGTACACACAACTGCAGCTATCAACAAACCAATCTGCATTCCAACGCTCTCTGCCATCGGTAAAATTTTTCCATACAGGTTCAGTAATAGACTAAACGCAAGAGAAAAAGGAATCTGCAGTAAATCTGTCCACGATCCTTTTCTCATTTCTGGCAAAAAGATATATTTTAAAAACATCTCGATCAGCACAAACCCTGTATACAGCAGAAATGTCATAAATGCAAAATTCAAATTCCATGCCCCTGCCACAGTATATGCAATGGACACCAGCGCAGACACACCCAGCCCGGTCTTTGTATTCAACGTAATCCCAAGAGCAAGAATCAAAATACCAATGCCATAGATTACAAACCGATTTACCGTCTGCCGCCCGGCTCCCACATGTTCTTTCATATTTTTTCTCTACCTCTTATCTTTTTCTGTTAGTTCAGTTTTAACAGCCAGAATGTGGTGCGATTTTCAGAACTGTCCTCAATATTTTCTGCGATCATTTCCAGATTCCACAGTTTTCCTGCACGAGCACTGCAGATTGCTGCGGTTGTCTCCGGCAGAATTCCTTTTGCCAGTTTTTCTGCTCCAATGGCCGTATCTTCAATCTCATGTTCTGCCAGATTTGGGAATTTCGCCTTACGTGTGTTGACGGTCTGACGCAGTGCCTGCGGATGAGATGCCACCGCTTTTAAGGAAGCTGTATCTACCCCCGGCTTTTTAAACATACAGTGATGAATCGGAAGCACATACACACCGATTTTTTCATAGGAAATATTTTCAAAAGTATGTACAAACTCTCCCACCGGTCCTGCTGTGGAATTTTCCACGCCAAGTACGCCGTACTGAATGTCACCTTTCTGCATTGCTTCCAGAATGTTTTTCGCACATACCAGCGGCACCAGTTCTGTCTCTGTCATACCAGCCTCTGCCAGCAGCTCATTTGCTGCCACTTCTGAAAAACTACCCGGAATACCCATATAACCGATTTTATCCATTTTTACAATCCTCGTTTTCTCATAATTTTTACACACACTGTACTTATTATAGCGTTTTCTGTAAAAAAATCCAGAGAATTCTTACCTTTCCGATTGTTATTATGTCGGAATTGGAGTAAAATATAAGAAATTATGCTTTTACACATTAAAAAGCTAAACTAATATACTTTCCCGTATTTTGGAGGAATTACATTTATGGAATTTAACAGACTGATCAGCAACGTGGAACCATCCAAATCTGTCACTTTGCTGGCAAAAACAAAAGAATTACAGAAAACTGATCCTGAAATATTAAATCTGACCGGAGGCGAACCGGATTTTCCGACTCCGAAAGCCATCTGTGATACCGTTGTGGCAGAGCTTGCCGCCGGACATACACACTACTCTGACAGCCGCGGAGACGCTGACCTTCGTGCCCGTATTGCCCGCAAGCTGCAGGAAGAAAATCACGCACCGTTTCAGCCGGAGAATATTCTGATCACTCCCGGGGCAAAATATGCTGTATACCTGACGATCCGTGCCCTGATCAATCCGGGGGATGAGGCGATCTGGCTCACACCGGGCTGGGTATCCTATCCTTCCATCGTGGAAGCCAGTGGCGGCAAACCAGTTGCTGTTCATTTAAAATATGAAGAAAACTACCGCATCACAGAGGAGGCTCTGGAAGCAGCGGCATCCGATAAAACAAAACTTCTGATCATCAACTATCCGAACAACCCAACCGGACAGATTCTGACAGGAAGTGATATTCAGGCTCTCACCGCCTTTTTGCGTAAACACCCTGACGTTTATGTTTTGTCCGATGAAATTTATGAAAAAATTGTTTATGACCAGAATGAAATTGTAAGTCTGGCTTCCATTCCGGAATTTTTTGAACGTGTTGTCATCGTCAACGGTTTTTCCAAATGCAGTGCCATGACAGGATGGCGTATTGGCTATCTTGCCTGCAACCCGGCGCTTTATCAGGTTGTGTTAAAATTATTCCAGCACTCCATCAGCTGCACCAGCGGTTTTTTACAGCGCGGTGCTCTGACCGCACTTGACTGTGTGAAAGAAACCGAACAGATGCGTCAGGCCTACGAAAAACGCAAGAATCTTCTGGTTGATGGAATCCGTGAAATCCCGGGTGTAAAACTTCTGACACCTGCCGGAGCTTTTTATGCATGGGTTAAATTTGACACTGATATGGACAGTGAGACACTCTGCAATGATCTGCTGGATAAGGCCAAAATTGCCGGTGTTCCGGGCATTGCTTATGGAGAGGAAGACTGCGTCTGCATTCGTTTCTCCTTCGCTGCTTCAGAAGATGTGTTAAAAACGATGTTAGAACGGTTAAAAACATATCAAGAAAATAATACTAAATAAGCAATAACAGCATTGCTAATAAGACATTTTAACAAATTTGAAACGTATCATGTAATAATGAAGAGATTACTATTCTTACTTCATATAGTAAAAACTCTAATCTCGAAAAAAAGAACCTCTTTCATAAAATACATAACAACGTATGGGCTTTCCTTTATGCCCCCTACCAACTTTGCTATTTTATGAATGAAGGTTCTTTTTATGTATACTTATTTTTTCACTTATCAGGATGCTTTACCTGAAAATTGTGGTTTCCCGATTTTTGGCAAAATTCATTTCATCTGGCTTGCCTGCATTGCCATTGGCATTTTTCTTCTGTACAGAATATACCTGCGCCTTACAAAAACAAAACAGCTGCAAATGTTGAACACCACTGTCCTTCTGGCTTTATGCTGCACCTTCACGCAAGACGCTATTTTAACTGTCACCGGACACATGAACGCCAGAATGCTGCCTTTTCACCTTTGCGATCTTGCAGGATTTTTTTATTTGTTTTTACAAATGCGAGCATTGCGCACCGGTCGCTGGACTTCCCTTTCAGAAATTGCACTGTGCCTTTTTATGCCCGGTGCCGTCCTTGGCCTTTTATTTCCGGTATGGAGTGTGTACCCGGCTTTTCATTACATGACAATTCATGGATTTGTATATCACGCACTAATCATTCTTTATCCATGGCTGCTTTTTGTCAGCGGAAACATTCGCCCAATAACACGTCATATCTGGCAGCCGGTAATACTGCTTTGCTGTATCGTTCCGCCCATCTATCTCTTTAACAAAAAATTTGACAGTGATTATATGTTTATTAACGTGCCGCCAGAAAATACACCACTGGAATTTCTTGCAGATCAAATGGGAAATCCCGGCTATTTGCTTGGATATGCCATTTTTATTTTTCTGCTGATGCTGATTTTATATCAAGTTTTCAACAAACTTACAGAATTGTTAAAAAAGTAGTCTTACTTATCCTTATTTCTCTCGCAGACAAGTTTGCCATACAATGCTGCCAGAACCTGTTGAAACAGCGTTCCGATCATAACCGGGAACAGCACTTCTCCCGGAAATGATGTTGCCGCAATGACTGCCCCTGCACTGATATTTCGCATACCAGCGCCATACATCATGGAAATCTGTGTTTCCCAATCCTGATGCATCAGCCGCGCAATAAGCAGTCCGATAGCATATCCACCTGCGGCCAGCAACAGAATCACGCCTGCCACTTTCACCCGCTCCAGATTCATATGACGGATATAAGGCGCCACACCGGAAGAATTGGAAGCCACCACAAAGATCAATGCCATCTTGGAAAATGGTGCCAGTTTTGATGGCAGTACTTTCTGTGCTTTTCCTTTGCTGCACTGATTTAATGTCATCGCCAGAACTGCCGGCAGTGCCACCATAAAAATAAGCTGCCGCATCATCTGTGTCACGTCAATCTGTACTCTTGAGCCAACCATAACATGTAACGTCGCCGGAATTAAAAACGGCGCCAGAACGGTATCAATAACTACAAGTGCCAACGACATGGCGTTATTACCGCTGTAAATCGTTACCCACATCAGGCTGACCACCGCTGTTGGGACCGCAAACTCCAGCACAATTCCCGTGATCAGATTACTGTTGTCCGGAAAAATCAGATTTCCAAGACCACAGGCCACTCCCGGAATTACCAGATGTAATAACACCATAACGATCAGAAGCGCCCAGGGCGTTTTAAACACGTTTGCCACATCACGAAACTGAGATTTTAAGGCTCCGGTAAACGTAATAAACGCAAATACAAACGGTACAAAAGGCACGCCATGTTTTGCGATCTGTGGAAACAACACACCAAACACCAGACAAGCTGGAGTAACCAATGCCATCCACTTTTCAATAAACTTGTTAAATCGATTCAATATCTGCATACATCATACTTCCATTCTATTACTTATATCTCTTCTTAAAGCGCTCCCATAAAAATGAGTTTTCCAAAATGCTATTCTTTTTTCATACCATTTCTGTTTTTCTTACCACCGCAAGTATACCGTTCTTTCCATAGAAAAGCAAATGTGCGATGCAGATTTTTCAGGGTAATCAAACTTGTTGAGGGTCTCTCTTAAGATGCACTCTCGCGGTACTAAACAAAGAAAGATCAACCATCCCATTCTTCAGAATAATTACAAACTTATTCTTTCATACTGCTTATTATGCGCATATACTTGTCGCAATCTCCCGTAAAAAATGATAAAATAGTTATTAAATGATATTGGAGAAGAATAACTATGGCAAAATACTTACGTACCTGCTTAACCTGTGGGAAACAAAGCT
This sequence comes from Dysosmobacter segnis, assembly GCA_963659325.1. Taxonomy (GTDB): domain Bacteria; phylum Bacillota; class Clostridia; order Lachnospirales; family Lachnospiraceae; genus Eubacterium_I. Next base: position 25,992 of record CAVKTR010000018.1, on the reverse strand, counting down.
GCGAGAGTAAAGATTTCTTTGAAGTGTCTGCGGGAATAGGACCTCGCGATATCTGCCGTGAATGTGCAGCAGAGCTTGGCTTCAAGAATTTTCTGTCTGCCGGATTGCACAGCAACACGCAAATCCTGAAAAAATATGTAAAACTACATCCAGAGAAACAATATCTTTTGAATGAACTGATGGAACGGATAGTCCAAAATAGACAAGCACTCAAACAGGAATTCAAGGATGATGCCGCGCGGATTCGTGCGAAACGTCAGGCCGCTGCAGCGGAAGCAGCTAAGCACTCTGGCTGTAAAAAGCAATCTCAACAGAAATGTACCTGCAAATCCTGTGGAAATGTATATTACTACTCTTCCACTGACCAGAAGATAAATATGGCAAATGCCCTAATAGGCACTTACTACACAATGAATCAAGTGAAAGACTTCCGGCAATGTCCGAAATGTGGCAGCAGAGCTACGGAAGCTAAAACTGTCTACTTCTGGGTGGATAAGAAAGGAAACTGTGTAGATATCGAAGAATAATAGGAAGAAATATGATTACTTCTCGACCGGATCCGAGGATGAGTAAATAATAAAGATTGATAAAGAGAGCAAAACCATGAAAAATACGATTAGCGTTAACGTTTTATATCATTTTTATCACAGCGCAGTGAAAAAGAACTGAAAAAAAGAGGATTTTCAAAAGATATCGCTAAAAATATTGTCAAAGAACATAAGGCAATCGGTGATGTTGACAGTTACTTAGACCCGAAAAAAATGCCGGCAAGACTACAATGGTCTTCGGATAGCCACAAACATGAATATGAAAATGACTGGGGCGTTGATATCCTCCCGGGGAATGATGAATACGACCTGGGATATGACTATCATGAGTGTGGTGCATGCAAGCTCTGTACTGATGAAGTTTGTCCGGAACTGGCTTCTTATATCTGTCGAATGGATTATGTACTTGCGGATATCATGAACATGAAATTGGTAAGAACAGGAACTATCGCAGATGGAGCTCCATATTGTGATTTTCGATATAGCAGACATGACGCCGGCAAATAGCACTTTGGGGCGTTCGTGCTGCGCCAGCAAAGAACAGCAAAGTTATTGAGAATGACACGATTACGAATTGTGTGGTATGATAGGGGTAAAGGACTGCATGGGTTGTAATGCCTGTCGTTATGGAAAGCCATGTATACAGAAAAATGAGGAAAACAAATGAAAAAGATATTGATTATATCAAGCTCACCGCGACGAAATGGAAATTCACAGCTGTTGTGTGAGCAGTTTAAAAAAGGCGCAGAAGAAAAAGGGCATACCGTAAATCTTGTGGGACTGATGGACTTGAATATCGGATTTTGCCGTGCATGCGACTACTGCATGAAAAATGACGGTGTCTGTATCCTGAAGGATGATATGGCTGAACTGCTACAGCTGTTCCAACAAGCGGATGTACTTGTGCTGGCAACTCCAGTATACTTTTATGGTATCAGCGCACAGATGAAAACATTCATCGACCGCACCTACCCTATTTGGCAGCATCTGGGCAAGAAAGAAGTTTATTACATCATATCTGCGGGACTTGACGAAAATATCATCAATCGGTCACTTGGTGATTTGGACGGGTTCATTGAACATCTGCAAGAATACACTATTGCAGGCAGGCTCTATGCCACAAATGTGATGGATGCTGGTCTGGTTAGGGAACAACACATCTATCAGGAAGCCTACGACATGGGCTATTCTGTATAGAAACACCATCGTTATTCATCCGCAGCGGATCCGCGGACGGGCAAACACTCGAATGAACATGACAACAATGCCAGAAATATTTGTTAAGACATCACAACATCTTAACAGTACTTCTGGCATTACCAATCCACGATTTCATATACTCTTCAACTTTATATATCTACTTATTATTGCTTCTTTATCGTCGCATCAATGTTAAGATACCGCCGAAAAATCCATATCCAAGTGTGATCCATCCACAAGCCAGCATCAAAAATGCCAGATGCGTCATTCCCGGAATCGTAACAAACAGATTCAAGATCATCACTGCTGCCAGTGAGATTGCCGCTACAACTACTGTTCGTAAAAACAAATATAAATATTTACCTGAAATTACTGTATGTTTCCCTGTTTTATTTGAATATGCATAAATCTTTTCCATCATGTCATGCCCTCTTTCTCAATATCAAAAACGCTTTTCTTTTGATATTGGAATCGTAGCATGCTATCGTAAAAACCAAAGCATATTACTGTAAATTGTAGGTAAAACTTTTGCTTAGTTTTTATACCAATTTATATTTTTCAATAACACAGGTATGTTCTTTTGTCTTTTTATCGTAATTAATTCCTGCAAGCAACAGTTCTCCATGATATTCCTTCAGGGAATCCATGTACTGTTTTTGTTTAATCTGTTCAATTGCACCTTCCGCAGTTTTATCCCATTTCAACTCAATCACAACAGCTGGCTTATCCATATGTTTTTTTCTTGGGATAAAACATATATCTGCAAATCCTTTTCCACTTGGAAATTCACGGACAATCGTATAATATTCCCGGGCAAAATAGAAAGCAAGGTTTATCGTACAACTCAGCGAATTTTCATCATTATACTCCAATATTGAAATCTCTCTGTGTGCCTGATCCACGCCTTTTGCAACCGCTTCTTCATCCTGATTCCACAAAGCTTCCAATAACTTCTTGGATGCCTCAACAGAATGTGTTACCTCTTTCCAGTCCATGGTACTGATGGCATTAATATACTCCTTCGACACTTCTTTATTCGGAATAGACACCGACTCATTTTCACTGTCATACGTCAAATATCCAAGGTGCGTCAATAATGTCAATACATCGTCCCTTGTTTCAAACGTTGTCATGTCATTACTGAAAGTTCCTGTATTGATAGGGATTTTTTCCCCTGCCAGCATTTTGACGATCGCGTCTTTCAGACCATCCATGTTCAGCTGAATATATATTTTCAATGCCTCATACGTTTCCGTCTGATTCCAGTATGTGCCAAATTTATGCCGCAGCATTGCTTCTACCACAGATTTCGGGCTGTACATGGAATAAAGCGTATCTTTCTCTATTCCATTTGAAATCAGATGATATCCGTCGTACCATGCCTTTGCTTCTTCAAAATCCATCTGATACTTATCACAAAGCTGCTTTACTTCCGCTTCTGTAAATCCAAAAAACTCCGCCAGTTTTCCCGGATCCGTCATTGCATACTCTGTAAACATATTTAATGCAGAATGTGTGCCATACTTTTTGACTGGCAAAATTCCTGTCATATAAGCCAGCGCAACATAATCTTTATCTTTCATCCAGGTGCGAAGAAAATCCAGATACTTCTTCTGTGCTTCTTTATCCTGTGCATACTCCCGGAATAGACAATCCCACTCATCAATCAGAATAACAAATGGATGACCCGTATATTGATATATATCCTGCATAGCAAATACCAGATAATTTCCATCCACAATTTCCGGATATTTTCCTTTTAATTCACGTACTAATCTCTTCTGCAACATCTCAAGCATTTCATCCATGCTGCTTGTTGCACTCAGGAAATCCTGCATATTAATCTTCAACACATCATACTGATTTAAATGCTCTCGATAGGATTCCGATTCACTGATTTTCATTTTATCAAAATATTTTGCAGTATCCAGACTTCTGTCATAATACACTGCCAGCATATCCATCGCCATTGACTTTCCAAATCTTCTCGGTCGGCTGACACACATAAAACGCTGCAACGTACCCAGACATTCATTTGTTGCTTCAATCAGTCTGCTTTTGTCTATATAAATCTGCGATCTTAAAGCCATCTCAAAACAACCACATCCAGGATTTAAATAGCTTCCCATTAAAAATCTCCTTCCATGACATTTTCCAATAGTTACAGATAGTATACCATAAAGAAAAGCGCCCTGCAAAGGACGCTTTTCTTTCGCTCACAAGTATTTATCATTTAAGGAATGGTGTTTTATTCGTGGCAATGTGCACAGTCTACAGACTGGAATTTCTCATGATCATACTCAATGCCGTTTTTGTCATAGTAATCTTTTACTGCTGCCTTTACTGCTTCCTCAGCAAGTACGGAACAGTGGATTTTTGCTGGTGGAAGTCCGTCAAGTGCCTCTACTACTGCACGGTTGGAGAGTTCCAGCGCTTCGTCAATCTTTTTACCTTTGATCATTTCGGTAGCCATGGAGCTTGTTGCGATGGCAGAACCACATCCGAATGTATTGAATTTTACATCTGAGATTGTCTGATCATCCGGATTAACTTTGATATACATTCTCATGATATCGCCGCATTTTGCGTTTCCTACTTCACCAACTCCGTCAGCATCTTCCATTTTACCTACATTTCTTGGATTCTGAAAATGATCCATTACTTTTTCACTATATAACATGTTTTTTCTCTCCTTTTTCCAATTCATCCCAAACCGGTGACATATTTCTCAAATAAGTTACAATCTTCGGTAATTCTTCTAATACATAGTCTACTTCTTCCTGTGTGTTGTATTCAGACAGGGATAAACGAAGGGAACCGTGTGCTACTTCGTGCGGCAGTCCGATTGCAAGAAGTACATGAGACGGATCCAGAGAACCGGATGTACAAGCAGAACCGGAAGATGCTGCAATTCCTTTCATGTCAAGCATCAGTAACAGGGATTCTCCCTCGATGCCTTCGAAACAGAAGTTTACATTACCCGGAAGACGTTTGGTGCGATCTCCGTTTAATTTGGAATGTGGAATTTTCAACAGACCTTCAATCAGACGGTCACGTAATGCTGTCATCTTTTCTGCATTTTCTTTCTGATGTGCCAGAACATCTTTTAATGCTGCTGCCATACCTACGATTGCAGGGATATTCTCTGTGCCGGCGCGTTTACCACGCTCCTGAGCACCACCTTCGATGATGTTGGAAAGCAGGATTCCTTTTCTTGCATACAGGAAACCAACTCCTTTTGGTCCGTGGAATTTATGTGCGGATGCAGACATCATGTCGATATTCTGCTCTTTTACATTAATTGGAAGGTGTCCAACGGCCTGTACGGCATCTGTGTGGAAATATACACCTTTTTCTTTGCAGATCGCGCCGATCTCAGGGATTGGCTGGATGCTTCCGATCTCGTTATTTGCATACATAACAGTTACAAGACATGTATCTGGGCGGATGGCTGCCTCAAGTTCATCCAGACGGACCATACCATTTTCATGGACATCCAGATATGTTACTTCGTAACCTTCTTTTTCCAGTTTCTGCAGTGTATGAAGTACTGCGTGATGCTCGAAAGCAGTAGAAATAATGTGTTTTTTATTTCTGCGTGCGCCCCATTTTGCTGCAGATACGATGGCCTGATTGTCAGCCTCGCTTCCGCCGGAAGTGAAATAAATCTCATTCGGCTGTGCTCCGATACAGGCTGCGATCTCCTCTCTTGCTTTCTCCAGTACTTCCTTGGACTTCTGTCCCGGAGTATGAAGACTTGATGCATTTGCATATACGTTTTCCAGACATGGGATCATAGCGTCCAATGCAACCTGGCTCATTTTGGTCGTTGCCGCATTATCAAAATATACGTTCATAGTCCCTCACACTTTCTATCTTAGTTTGTATTTTTAACTGTTGTTTCTTTAATTCGTGGATATATTATCATAGTATTCCCCTAATGTCAATAGGAATTGGGGTGTTTAATTTAAAGAACAAGTGAGATAAAAACTCCAAGGCCGGCACGAATGATTTTCTATCTGCGCTGCGCCGCCTATTGCCGACCGCTCCCGCGAACTCCCCCGCAAAACCAGCGGGCTCAAACACACTCCCGCGGTCGGGCTATGCTCGCTCCGATGACGAAAATCACTCTACCGCCTTGCCTTGGAGTTTTTATCTCACTTGTTCCATTTACATTATAGTGCACTGTATATCACACATGCATATCAGTTTATTAAACCAATAAGCATTATGCTGCATGTGCAAATTACATTCACTGGCTTTGACTACACAAGGATTTTCACATGTGATTCGTCAAATATAGCATAAATAATAATATTTTTCACAAAGTAAATAGAGAAAACGAAGAATCCTGTCAGGATCAGCGATTCAGTGAGCGACTGAGTTTCACAAGGTTTTGCGCGAACGGGAACCGACCAGCCTTTATCGGAGGTGGAAGTGAGCGCGATGAAACCGCCGTGAAACGATGGTAGCGAATGGTTAGCTATCCTGACAGGATTCTTCGTTTTCTTTCAAAAAAATAAAATATTAAATTTACATCATAACACCACGATAATATTGGTGTAACGTTTTAAAACCACATCCGGAAGTTTTTCCGTGATGATCTGCGCAGATTCAAATGTCCCAAACCGGATCGGATTCACCTGATGGAATTTGGTGCTGTCACACAGCACATATGATTTCAGACTGTGTGTCATGGCACATTCTTTGATTTTGGCTTCATTGATCTCCGGTGTGGTAAATCCAACTGCCGGAGATGCCCCGTTGGTTCCCATAAAGCATTTTGTAAAATTGAATTTCTGTAAACTCATACATGCTTCGTTTCCAACAATGGCTTCTGTGGCAGCTTTCAGCTCACCGCCAAGAATAATGACATGAAAACCATTTCCCGCCAGCTCCAAAGCATGTGAAACGGCATTTGTCACAAACGTTGCCGTTTTTTCTGTGATGTACGGTATCATACATGCCGTTGTCGTACCGGCATCCAGATATACAAAATCATGTGGTTCGATCAAAGAAGCTGCAAACCGTCCGATCTGCTGCTTCTCATCCTGATATAATCCTTTCCGTTGTGACACCTGCTCATCTTTTGTGGCGAGATTTGACTCTGCCAGCATGGCACCGCCAAATACCTTGACCAATGCGCCTTTTTCATCCAGCGTATTCAGATCCCGTCGGATGGTGGATTCTGAAGCGTCAAAATATTCCTTCAGCTCCTGAACCGTCACACTGCCTTTCAAGGTAAGCAGGCGTAATATTTCCTCCTGCCTCTTCTCTGTTAACATATAACCAAAATCCTCTTTTCCCTTATCAATTACAATTGATTATTAGTGCAGCCATTTTTTCAGAATTTCTTCTCTCTTTACGCTGCTGTCTGTCTCGCAGATCAGACGGCGGATGGTCAGCAGACGTCCCGGAGACACGGACAACTCGTCGATGCCCATGGCCAGGAACAGTTCTGTCAGATCACTGTCTGCACCAAGCTCGCCACAGATACCACACCAGATGCCTGCTTTGTGTGCATTCTGAATGGTCTGATTGATCATACGAAGCACTGCGATATGATGTGCATCAAAGAAGGAATCCAGTGACTGGTTCTGACGGTCAATGGCCAGTGTATACTGTGTCAGGTCGTTGGTTCCGATACTGAAGAAGTCTACTTCTTCTGCCAGCAGATCACTGATGGTTGCTGCTGCCGGAGTTTCGATCATGATACCCTGCTCCGGTGTGCCATATGGAACATTGTCTGCATCCAGCTCTGCTTTTACTTCCGCTACAATAGCTTTGATCTGTGCGATCTCGGATAAAGAAGTGATCATCGGATACATGATCGCGATGTTACCAAATGCACTTGCACGGAACAGCGCACGCAGCTGTGTCTTGAAAATTTCCGGTCTGGTCAGGCAGATACGGATCGCACGCACGCCCATAGCCGGATTTTCTTCTTTGCCCAGTTCAAAATAATCCGCCTGTTTGTCAGCACCGATATCAAGGGTACGGATGATAACACGTTTGCCGGCCATTGTCTCTGCAACTTTTTTGTATACCTCAAACTGCTCTTCCTCGGTCGGATATGTCTCAGATTCCAGATATAAGAACTCACTTCTGAAAAGTCCGATACCTTCTGCACCGTTCTGAAGCACAAGTGCCAGATCTTTGACATTTCCGATATTGGCATAAGTTAAAACTTTTTTGCCATCAAGGGTAACGCTTTCTTTATTTTTAAAAGTCTGAAGAAGTTCTTTTTTCTCCTCTTCCTCTTTTTTCAGTGCTTCCATTTTTTCCATGGTCTCTGCATCCGGCTCCACGTAGATCACACCGTGATTTCCATCTACAACAGCCAGTTTTCCATCCAGATCATCTGTCAGCTCCATCTCTGTGCTTACCAGCGCCGGAATTCCCATGGTACGGGCAAGGATTGCGGTATGGGAGTTTACGGAACCATGTACAGTTACGAAAGAAAGTACTTTATCTTTCTCAAGCTGAACGGTCTCACTCGGAGCCAGATCGTCTGCCAGAATGATCACCGGTTCATCCGTAACGACTTTGCTCTTGTTCTCACCGTTTAAGTTTGCGATCACACGCTCGGAAATATCACGGATATCTGCCGCACGTTCTTTCATATAATCATCGTCCATCTCCGCAAACATGGAAGAAAAATGATCACTTGTCACTGCTGTCGCATACTCTGCATTCACCTGCTGGGTACGGATGATATTCTCTACAGAATCCTGATAATCCTCATCTTCCAGAAGCATCTGATGCATTTCAAAAATAGCTGCATTGGCCTCACCAACTTCTTTGACTGCTTTGTCGTACAGTTCACCTAACTGTGCCTGCGCAGCTTCCTTTGCATCCTGGAAACGTTTTACTTCTGCTTCTACGTCCTCAATTTTCTGACGTGTTACCTGCTGCTCACCTTTTTTGTATACACATAAATGTCCGATGGCAATGCCGCCAAACACACTTTTTCCCTGATATACGTTCATACCAAACTTTCCTTTCCAAAAAAATTAAATTGTAATAAATCGGATAAGTCCTCATACCTAACCTAACTATTATACCGATCAAGGACTTTATTCGATTTCGCGCCAGGTGCAATCTGCGTCAGCAGATATCTTCCTTATGCATCTGGTCGCATATTCCACAGCTTTTTTACTTCGTTTTTTGAAGTAAAAAAGCTGTGCACGCCAGATGTTTTCCACCGTACACAGCCTCTCTGGCTCAAAATATCTACCAAATATCCTTCATTGAATGTCGCCAAACATCCTTTTACTAAATTGTCTCTTTGTACTTTTTCTTACAGATTTGTTTTGAAGAAGTTCTCCAGTTTCTCAGCTACAGCATCCTCATCTTCGCCTTCTACTGTTACAGTAACTTCCTGTCCACATTTAATTCCAAGACTCATAACAGCCATTAATTTTTTTGCCTCAACAGTTTTACCTTCTTTTGTAAGTTTAACAACGGAAGAAACTCCTTTGAGTTCTTTTACCAGCTCAGAAGCCGGACGTGCGTGAATTCCCTGTGCGTCTGTGATTACATACTTAAATTCTTTCATGGTTAAGTTCTCCTTTTCCTCAATTATTCATTTACTTTTTTCTTCAAAAGGCCGAGTAAAACAGCGGAAATTACGGTTCCGACTGCAAGTGCTACCAGATACATACCTGCATTTCCCATAACCGGTACAACAAAGATTCCACCATGCGGTGCCATCAGTGTACATCCGAATGCCATGGATAATGCGCCTGCTACTGCTGAACCTGCCACGCAGGATGGCAGAACACGGACTGGATCTGCTGCTGCATACGGAATTGCACCTTCTGTGATAAATGCAAGTCCCATAACAAAGTTTACAGGTCCGGATTTTCGCTCCTCTTTTGTAAATTTGTTCTTAAAGAGCAAAGTTGCAAGAGCGATCGCACACGGCGGTACCATACCACCGATCATAACAGCTGCCATAATGTCATAGTTTCCAGCAACGATTGCTGCGGTTCCGAATACGTATGCTGCCTTGTTGAATGGGCCACCCATATCGACTGCCATCATTCCGGCACACACAATTCCCAGTAATATTTTACTAGAAGCGCCCATGTTGGTCAAGGCTGTATTTAATGCTGTATTTAAAGCTCCCACCGGCGGCTCGATGATAAACATCATGATCAGTCCCATCAACAGGATACCGCATACGGGGTAAAGCAATACCGGCGTGATTTTTTCCAGTGCATCCGGTAATTTTGCAAATACTTTTTTCAGTAATAAAATGATCAGACCTGCCAGGAAACCTGCTGCCAGAGCGCCAAGGAAACCGGATTTTCCGTTTGCTGCCATCATACCACCGACAAAACCAACGGCAAGTGCAGGCCTGTCACCGATACTCATGGCGATAAATCCTGCCAGAACCGGAAGCATCAGTCCGAAGGCAATTCCTCCGATCTGTTTGAAGGCTGCTGCCACCGGTGTGATGGTACCAAAGTTTGCTCTCATATCGGCTGACAGGGAATTGATATCTACATTCATTCCATCAATCAGGAATGCAATGGCGATCAGGATACCGCCGCCGACAACGAACGGAAGCATATGAGATACACCATTCATCAGGTGTACATATAATCTGTGTCCGATTCCACCGGAAGCTTTCTGTGAGCCTGCGCTCTGGCTTCCTGCATTACTGCTGTGGTAAATCGGTGCATCTCCGTTGATAGCACGTTCTACCAGCTGGTCAGCTTTGCTGATTCCGTCAGAAACCGGAACCTCGATCAGTTTTTTTCCATTGAAACGATCCATCGGAACCTGTGCATCCGCTGCTACGATGACACAGTCTGCATTTGCGATTTCCTCATCGGTCAGTACGTTTTTGGCACCGCCGGATCCTCTTGTTTCTACTTTAATGGAACAGTTATGAGATTTCGCTGCTTTTTCCAGACCTTCGGCTGCCATGTAAGTATGCGCAATACCGGTCGGGCAGGATGTAACTGCAATGATCTTGCAGACAGCGCCCTCTGTCTCTGTCTGGGCTGCCAGCTGATCGTTAAGATCCGGTTTTTCTTCATCTGCCGCATCCACGATTTTCATAAACTCGTCTACGGAAGATGCATTTTTCAGATTTTCTACAAAATTCTCGTCCATCAGCAGCATGGAAAGTTTACTGAGCACGTCCAGATGTACGTTGTCCTCAGTGTTCGGAGCTGCGATCAAAAACAGCAGATTGACCGGTTCATCATCCAGTGAATCAAAATCCACACCATCTTTGATGACCATGGCTGCCAGTCCCGGTTTTGTAACCGCATCACATTTTCCATGTGGGATTGCGATTCCTTCACCGATACCAGTGGTACTCTCTTCTTCTCTCAGGTAAACCTGTTTGCGATACGCTTCCTCATCATTGATTTTGCCGCTTTTTACCATCAAAGCAACGGCCTGGTCGAGCGCATCAGATTTTGATGTACAAACAGCATCAAGAGAAATACTTCTTTTGTCGAGTAAGTCTGTAATTCTCATACTCTCATTCCCTCCCTCTTTACTTTGTCCGTTTTCTTCTTTTTTGTTTAATCTCTTCTTATATAAATGTTATTTCTTCTCTTCTTATTGTTTACGCTTCGATGGAAGCATATACCTGTCGGATCTCAGCTTCTGTTGCAAGCAGCTCGGAAAATGCGCTCGCGCTTCCTGCGGAGATTCCCATGCGGAATGCATGTTCATAATCTTCTTTTTCGATCCATCCTGCCACAAATCCTGCCACCATGGAATCACCTGCACCAACGGCATTGACCAGTGTTCCTTTCGGTGCCGGAAGCTGATGGAATCCGCCTTTCTCATCTAAAAGAACTGCGCCCTGTCCGGCCATGGATACCAGTACGTTTCTGGCTCCCATCTCCTGCAGTTTCTTTGCATACGGCTGTACGTCATCTCTTGTCTTTAACTCTACTCCGAAGATCTCGCCAAGTTCATGATTGTTTGGTTTGATCAGGAACGGATGATACTCCAATACATTCATCAGAAGTTCGCCGGTTGCATCTACCACAAAATGAACACCTTTGGATGCCAGACGCGCCATAATGTCACGATAGATCATTTTCGGCATGCTTCCCGGAATGCTTCCTGCAAGCACCAGATAATCTTCTGAGGTCAGCTCATCCAGTTTTTTCATTAATTCTTCTACGTTCTCCGGGCTGATATCCGGTCCCATGCCATTGATCTCAGTCCCGTCAAAATCCTTCAATTTGACATTGATTCTTGAGCAGCCATCCGGTAAAGAAATAAAATCATGCGCAAATCCGATTTCTGCCATTCTGCGTTCAATTTCTTTTCCGGTAAACCCTGCGGAAAAACCAAGTGCTTTTGTTTCGATTCCCAGATTGTAAAGTACGGTGGAAACGTTAATTCCCTTGCCTCCCGGAAGCATCTGCTCCGCGCATGTCCGGTTTGTCATACCCATCTGAAAGTTATTTACTGATACGATATAATCCAGTGACGGATTAAAAGTTACTGTATAAACCATCTTTGCACCTCCCGTGTCTTTATGCCTGTATTATAGTTTCATATTCCGTCATAATCAATCATTATAATTCACAAAAAAACTTTTTATTTTTATGAAATATTCACAATCATTCACTTTCATTCATTCAAAAGCAAAAAAGAAGCGGCTTTTTGACTGATTTTTCCCGCTTCTTTTCCAATTTAATTACAATATCTGCCTATAGTTGCCACCACCAGATTCATCTGTAATGGTTTTGCCAGATGTGCATTCATGCCTGCGTCCAGACACTGCCTGATATCCTCGTCATAGGCATTTGCCGTCATGGCAATAATTGGCATCGTTTTTGCATCTTCACGACTCATTTCACGGATCCTGCGGGTTGCTGTCAGACCATCCATGACAGGCATCATCACATCCATCAGTATCACATCAAAGGTTCCCGGCGGTTCACTGGCAAACCGGTCAACCGCCTGTTGACCGTCTGCCACAACCGTTACCAGCGCACCCTGATCCTGTAACAGTGTTTCCGCTATTTCCGCATTTAATGCATTATCTTCCACTAAAAGTAAACGACAGCCGTCGATACTTGCACGCTCTGCTGTCCCCTCGCTCTCTTGCTGCTGTTCTTCTGCCGACTGTTCTGGTGCCAGCCGAAATGGCAGTGTTATCACAAAAGTAGAACCAACACCTTCTTCGCTTTTTACTTCAACGGTGCCATTCATTTTGTCCACCAGATTTTTTACGATGGCCATACCGAGACCGGTACCATGGTAAACACTCCGGGCATCGGAGCGCTCCTGTGCAAAAGGATCAAAAATATGGCGGATAAATGCCTGGCTCATCCCCACACCGGTATCTTTGATCGTCCACTGATACGTCACAATGTCTTCTTCCACACTCAGACATTTGCAGTTTGTCTGCACTTTTCCACCCATGTGATTGTACTTGATACAATTGCTGTATACATTCAGGAAAATCTGCCGGATATGTAACGGACTGCCGTAAACATTTTGCCAGATGACTCGTTTTACACCTTTGTCGTACTCCAGCGTGACACCGGCTTCCGCCGCACGCTGCTCCACGATGGTGAGCACATCGTCCGACAGTACTTTCAAGTTCATCGGTTCCTCAGACAGCACGACTTCTCCGCTTTCCAGCTTGCTCATCTGCAAAATATCATTGATCAGGGACAACAAATGATTGGCGGAAATTTTCATTTTTTTCTGATTCTCCCGCAGTAATTTTATATTATCCGGATGTGCTTCCCCGATTTCCAACAGCCCGATAATACCGTTTAGCGGAGTCCGGATATCATGACTCATCCGCGAGAGAAACCCTGTTTTTGCCGCATTGGCGCGGTCCGCCTGCTCCACAGTAACCTTCAACTGCTCATTTTTGCTTTGCAGACGCTCATTGTACTGCCGCTGGATACTCAGCTGCTTCTCCCTGTAGTTTTGCGCCATTTTCCAGCGCACCATATGTATAATAGCCAAAATGATCACATACAAGATCACGGAAAACATGACGCTTGGAATCGTGCTGTCATACACATCACTTTCCGGCATATAAGCATAGACATAATAATCACGTCCATGTTCCATCAGCCCATAGTCATGAGACAACGTGCCATTTTCCCTTCTTGCGTGAATGATTTTGTCACTTGTCGTGGCTTCTTTGATCTTGCACAGGATTTCCACATCATCTGTACTTTTTCCGATCAGTTCCTCATTATTGGACGCTACGATCTGCTTTCCACGGCTCACCACGATCGTTCCATCCTGCTCCAGGTTATAACCGCACAGCAGTGTGTCCACAGACAGATGAAACGCCCGGGTATACTCCAGTGTGGTATGATAATAAGCTACGATGATCCCGTTTCCGTCCGCCCTTCCTGTGGCTGCCACATCTGCATAGGAACCATCTTCGCAGGTAAAACGCATACCGTATGTTTTTTCCGGAAATACGATGGCATTCTGCATCGCATCGGATTTCATATGTTTTACCAATTGTTCTATCGGTAATCCATCCACCGAATCGTTATACTGCGCCTTTATATTTCCATCCTCATCCAAAAGCAGTACGCCGGTTACATAGCTGTCTCTTGCCCATTGCTCCAGCATTTCTCCAGTAACTTCGTCCGCATTATCATAATTGATACTGTCGGTCAGCGCGTGATCGATCTGATGCACACTTTCTATCATACGCATCATACTTTTTGTCTCTGCCGCCAGATTCAGTCTCTCATACTGATTGCACTGCTCTTTGATGTAACTGACCGTACTGCTCAACGTCCGCTGCGCGCCCCGCAGATCCACATGTATTGCAATCAGAAACACGCCGCCCATCAGCACAATGCCAAGCAGCACTTCCAGTGTATACAGCAAACGATTACTTTTCATAAGCATCCACCTCCAGATACTCCTCCGGGTTCTCCAGATATTTTCCCAGAATCTGCTCCATGGTTCCGTCTGCCCGCATTTCGTCAAATACCTGCGACAGTTCTTTTTCTATCCCCCTGTCATCATATTTTGAAAATGCAACGCCAATCCCCACGGTAAGCAGTGGTTCATCCAATATCCGATATTCCAGATCATAATCTTTCATACACTGAATGATTGCTGTTTTATGTGCTGCTACGGCATCCGCATAGCCCTTACTCAGGAATGGATAGATCAGTTCTCTGTTTTGCAGGGAAAATACTTCCGCCAATTCCGAGATCCGCGGATCTGCATGGGACGCAAAAAGTTCCTCCGGTTTCGTCGTTGACTGTACCGCCACACGTTTTCCCTCCAGGTCTGCAAGGGTATAAATGTCGCTGTCCTTGCTGACGGCCACCACCTGTGTGCTGACCATATACGGAGTGGTCCAGTGATACTGTTCCTCTCTTCCATCAATGGAAAAACTGCCCCAGATGCAGTCAATTTCACCGCTTTCCACCAGCTGTTTTTTTGTCTCCCAGTCAATATATGTAAACACCGCCTCATAACCCAGCCGGTCAAAAGCCTCTGTCGCCAGATCCACGTCAATTCCTGCCGGTTTTCCATCCGCATCTTCATAATTAAAGGGTGGAAAATTATCACTGCCAATGATGATCTGGGGCCGGTCCTCTTCCTTCGCTACGGAAAGACCTTCCGTCTGGCTGCAGCCGATACAAGCTGATGTCAGACCGATGCAGGTTCCAAGTACAGCAATTCGCATCAGTATTTTTGCTATTTTCATTCGTCAACACACCTCGTTTTGTCAAAAAATCTGTTTTTTTGTCTGATTTCCCCGATATTGTAGCAGGTTGGATGTGTGGATTGTGTCGAAAGGTGTCGACATAATTTAAATAAGGTCTGAATTCATTTTCCTTGGCAAGCGATTGTTAGCTGCAAAGGTAAAATGAATTCAGACCCTTTCAATACCTTAAATATTATATTTAGAAATGTGCGATGTTTTACATCATTTCCGGATTTTCTTTAAACATGGAAAGGAATTTTGCCTCATCCTCACGATCAGAGCACCATAATTCAAGTTCTTCTCCATGCTCACCAACAAGTGCTGCAACTGCAACATACTGTGTCAGTGCAGATTTCAGATTGAATTTATCGCCATATGCAGATGTCAGCATTACATCGCCGTTGCACTCATTAACTACTTCTAAAAAAGTGTTTACATCTTTGATATTTTTGATTTTCATATGTGTTCACTCTCCTACTCTCAAGTCGGTTTATAAAGTTTCAATTTCATCGCTAGCATCATACTATTTGAATTTTTGTTTGTCAAGAGAGCATTGATGATTTCGTTATTTTTTTATCAAAGCATGCGATTTGCATCATAATATTTGTAAAATTTACCAACATCTGATTGGTGGCAGACGCCATTTACGTTATGATATTCTCCCGTTCTCCATTTCGTAGACCACATCTGCCACGTTCATGGTGGAGGTGCGGTGTGATACCAATACCACGGTCTGTTTTTTGCCGGATTCTTTCAGAGATTTTAAAATAATCCCCTCGTTTAAGGAATCCAGATTTGATGTCGGTTCATCCATGAGCAGCAGCGGTGCATCATGCAAGAATGCTCTTGCGATACCGATTCGCTGTTTTTCACCGCCAGATAAGGTATCACCAAGCTCGCCTACTTCGGTATCATAGCCCTTCGGCAGTCTCATGATAAAGTCGTGAATGGATGCCTTTTTTGCTGCTTCCATGATTTCTTCTCTGGCTGCTCCCGGTTTTGCGATGGCAATATTGTTTGCAATCGAGTCATGAAACAGGTGTGTTTCCTGTGTGACATAACTTTCCATATCTCGTAAGTGTCTGGTTGGAATCTTGCGCACATCTGCTCCATCTACCGATACGCATCCTGCATTTACATCCCAGAATCGCATCAATAATTTTAAGAGCGTTGATTTTCCGGAACCACTTGCCCCATGGATACCGGTGATCTTGCCCGGTTCCAGTTTCAGTGAATAGTCATCTAAAATAGTCTCTGCTCTATATGCAAAAGTTACATGATCTGCACTTGCTCCTGAAAATATACTATTTTTATCTGTTTCACTTGCAAGGTTCTGCTCTGCTCCAATATTATTTTCTACTGAATTTACAAAATGCTCAGATGCTGATACAACATGTTTTTCTGTCTCCGAGATTTCTTCTACCAGAGGTGTTTCCTCTAATAATGAAAGAACACGTTCACCGCTCGCCAGTGTCTGGTTCAGATTGTTGGACAGACTAGATAATGCAACCACTGGTCCGAAAGAACCCATCATAGCAACCGTACAGGTTAAAATGCCTTCAAATCCCATACTTCCTTTTGCATACAACCAGATCGTTAACGCCAGCATGCCAAAGGATGCCAGTAAGATCACCATATTTGTGAAGGAACGCTGTGCGCCTTCCATGTGACTTAAATCTTTCTGCATTTCGGAGAGTTTTTTAGAACGCTCTGTCATCTGTGCTTTGCGGTTTTCCCCCTGTCCATACTGGATGGTTTCATCCAATCCGCGTAACGAATCCAGTACAAAACTATTCAGCTCACCAAATTCGGTTCGAAATTCCATTCCTTTCTGACTGCCGCGTTTTCCATTCCACAATGGAATTACACCCCCTACCATCAGATATGCCGCCAGTGCAAGCAAACCCGCTAAAACATGGTATCTTCCGATAAAAATCACCATGATTGCCGAAGTCAAAGTGGCAATCGCAATCGGAGAAATCGTATGTGCGTAAAATACTTCCAGTAATTCAATATCCGTTGTAATAATGGAGATTAAGTTTCCTTTGTCTCTGCCTTCCAATTTCGCCGGGCAAAGTTTTCGCAATGCCGCAAATACTTTGTGACGGATAATTGCCAGTAGTTTGAATGCAATAAAGTGGTTACAATATTGCTCCACATAATGTAACAATCCGCGCAATACCGCGATCACTACCATTACGATCAGGATTGTTTTTACCGGTGTATTCATGAGCCACATGTTTTTGACTGGAACTATAAGTTCAGCACCGGCCGCCCCGGTCAGTACGCCTCGTATGAGGACCTGGCTTGCAAGAATTGTCAGGAAAATGGCACATAAATAGCCTAAGGTTCCAAGGATGATTGCTGCCAGCATGATATGGATCAGAGGTTTCACCAGTCCGATCAAACTTCCCATGATTGAAATTGCACTTCTTCGCTTTTTCACTTTTGCAGAATCATGTTGTTTTATTTTCACAGCACCGTTAATTTGGGTTGTCTGCTCACTCTGCATCTCTTTTCTTTCTTCAGCCATCACAGACTCCCCTCCTCTCCATAATGCTCCAGCGCCATCTGACTCTCATACAAATGTTTATATGATCCATTCAAGTTCATTAATTCTGCATGAGTTCCACGCTCTTTGATCTCACCATCTTTCAAAAAATAAATCTGATCCGATTTCACCACATTTGCCAGTCGGTGTGAAATCAAAAGCACGGTTCTGGTCTTTGCCAGTTCGTGGATCACCTGCATGATCAGTTCTTCACTTTCAATGTCGATGTTACTTGTTGCTTCATCAAAAATATAAACTCCTGCATCTTTCAGCAGTGCTCTTGCAATTACCAGACGCTGACATTGTCCACCAGATAAGTTTCCTGCTTTTTCCAAAAGTTTTGTCTGCAATCCATCCTGCGTCTGTAAAAATCCAAGCAGATTGACTTTCTGAAGCACCGCATTCATTTCCGCTTCCGTCGCATCTGGTTTTGCCATCCGTAAATTTTCTTCTACGGTTCCCTTAAATAAGTAGCTGTTGTGACGAACTAATACAACATGCTCCATTAAATTCATTTCGTTTACTTCTGATAACGTGATTCCTCCAATGGTGATTTCACCAGAAAAACCTCTATTCTTGGCAGATAATAAACCTGCAATGGTACTCTTTCCACAACCTGATTCACCAACTAATGATACAAAGCTTCCCGCCGGAAGATTCAGGTTAATTCCTTTTAAGATTTCTCTGTCTTCCTCATAAGAAAAATGAACATCTTTCAGTGAAATGTCTAACACGCCCTCCGGTAATGTCTTTGCTCCTGCCTCCGGCTCCGGCAGATCCAGAATTTTAAAAATCTTATCACTGGCCGCCATACCATTCATTGCGATATGGAAAAATGAACCAAGCAAACGCAACGGCAGGAAAAACTCACTGGCCAGCAGCACGATACATAATGTCCCGGAAATCGACAGGTTTCCTTTTAAAAACTCTGTGACAGCAACTACCATACCAATTGCCGCACCGCCATACGCTACGATATCCATCACACTGGTGGAATTGAGCTGCATAGTCAACACTTTCATGGTGATCCGACGGAAGTTCTGGGATTCCACATCCATCTCATCGGCTTTCTGCTGATCTGCCTGATAGATTTTCAGGGTAGTCAGTCCCTGCAGATTTTCCAAGAATGAATCCCCAAGTCCGGTATAAATGCTCCAATATTTATTCAGCAGCTTCTTTGCAATCTTCTGCACCACCACGATAGAAATCGGAATCAGCGGTACACAGATCAGCAGGATCACACTTGCTTTCAAACTCACCCTGCACAAAATAATAAATAAAGTCACCGGGGCGATCAGACTGTAGAACAACTGTGGCAGATATTTTCCAAAATAAGTCTCCAGCTGCTCCACACCTTCTGTTGAAACCTGCACCACCTCGGAAGATGATACCTGCTCACTGTAGGAAGCCCCCAGTTTCAACATTTTTTCATAAATTTTTTCCCTTAAAATACGTTTTACATCCACGCAGGCCAGATAGGAAGATTTTGCCCCCATCCGCTCGCAGATAAAATGCAGCACAATTACGATTGCCAATGTAATAACCGTGCGTTCAACGCTCTGTACCGTCACTGCCTGGCAGACAACACGCTCCAGTAAATCAGCAATCGAAAAAACTGCGAAAACCTGTGACAGTAACGCAAGCCACTGCCACAGGATCGTGTATACGATATACTTTTTTGCATGGGACAGAAGTCCCACAAGTCTTGTTTTTATCATACCTTTTTCCTTTTCTCTCTCATGCTGCATACCAGGTGCCAGATTGCCAGCCCCGGATGATACAGCAGCATTCTCGGTCCTGAAAACCGCATCACCTGACGGATCTGCTCTCTCATTTCCGGCTTATAGCAGTGAATCTTGCAGTTTGCACAAAATGTCTTGTGCTCCATAAACGGACATTTTTCACTGCGCAGTTTCGCATAATCTGCCAGATTTTGACAGACCGGACACATCTGTCCGGATTTCCTGTCATACTCCGCATGCTGTTTCCTGCAGTATAACCGAATCATTTCCTCCACGACATACTGCTCTTTCTGCCGCTTCTTCTCTATTTTGTTCATCTAACAAATTTCCTCTCCATCTGCCTCTACGTTTTTTTCTGTTTTTACCCGCAAGAAGAAATATAATAAATGGCACACCCAAACGATAGTAATACAAATCCGTCCGATCGGTACATTTTTCATACAGATAAATCCGATTGCCATAACAACTGTCACCATACCAATGATCTTCAGTTTCGTTCCCATTGTCATTGCACGTTTCTGCACAAAACTCTCCAGATGCTTTTTATACAAGCTGCTTCCGGTGAACCAGTCATGCAGCCGTTTGGAACTTTTTGCAAAACAAAATAAGGTTGCCATATAAAACGGAACCGTTGGTAAAATCGGAAGTACGATTCCGACCGTTCCAAGCCCCAGACAAAGACAGCCTAAGACTAACCATACAATTCTCATAAAATTCCTCCTATCATTCTCCACAAGTTTTTTGGTAATCAGTGTTCCTTACTCCACTTTACATACTTTCTCTTTAGTTAGTGTTTTTAACCATCAGTTAGTTGTTTTCACATAACCTTATTTCTACCATACCGCATCTGTCATTGTCAATTAAATTTAACGTTTAAGAGCAAATTTCTTTTTAATAGTAAAATAGGGTCTGAATTCATTTTTTCTCAGCGAGCAATAATTAGCCACTAGACCAAAATTAATCCAGCCAAAACGTAAATGCGCCCCAAATTGATTTTTTCTTGACGAGCGATTGTTAGCCGGAAAGACAAAATCAATTTGGGGCGCTTCATTATATTAATTTTTATAAATTTTTCAAAAAGACAAGCAAGACTTAATCACGGAAGAACGCCACACCGGACTCGAAGATCTTCAGATCCTGCTCACCGTAAATGTTGATGGCCACACCATCACCACGACGCTCAGAATGAGCCATCTTACCAAGTACACGTCCATCCGGGCTTGTAATACCCTCGATAGCCATGTAGGAACCGTTGACGTTCCACTCTTCATCCATAGTCGGATTTCCTGCTTCGTTCACGTAGCATGTTGCCACCTGACCGTTTGCAAAAAGTTTCTGCAGCCACTCATCGTTTGCTACGAAACGTCCCTCACCATGGGAAGCCGGGTTGGTGTAGATCTTTCCAACCTCTGCCTGTGCCAGCCAAGGAGATTTATTGGACATTACTTTTGTATAAACCATCTTGGAGATATGACGTCCGATGGTATTGTATGTCAGTGTCGGAGAATCTGCTTTCTGCTCACAGATCTCACCGTAAGGAACCAGACCAAGTTTGATCAGTGCCTGGAATCCGTTACAGATACCAAGGCAGAGTCCGTCACGCTCATTTAAGAGTTTTTCTACGGATTCTTTGATCTTTGCGTTACGGAATGCAGTTGCAAAGAATTTTGCACTTCCCTCCGGCTCATCACCTGCGGAGAATCCACCCGGGAACATGATGATCTGTGCCTGATCGATGGCTTTTGCAAATACATCGACAGAATCACGGATATCCTGTGCGTTCAGGTTCTTGAATACTTTGGTCACTACATTTGCACCTGCGCGTTCAAATGCTTTTGCAGAATCGTACTCGCAGTTTGTACCCGGGAATACCGGAATAAATACGGTCGGTTTTGCAATTTTATTTTTGCATACATAAATTTCTTTTGTTGTATAAAGTTTTGCATCCAGCTCTTTTTTATCTGTGGTCGCTCTGGTCGGATATACTTTTTCCAGTGTGTTTGTCCATGCGGATAATGCATCATCCATAGCAATTTCCACATCACCGTAACGGAATACCGGCTCTTCTAAGACAGAACCAACGATGGATACGTTTGCACGAAGTCCAACGGCCTCTAATGCTTCTTTTACTGCATCGGTATCTTCCGGTGCAACCTCTGCCACCAGATTACCAAATCCAGGTGCGAATGCTTCTTCCGGTTTCAGGCAGCCACGAATGGATACGCCCAGTTTGTTACCGAATGCCATCTTGCTGACTGCTGCCACCAGACCTTTTGCATCCAGTGCGTAAACCGCTTTCAGTTTCTTATCCTGAATCAGGCTGTATACTGCATCGTACAGTTTCATAACCTGCTCATAATCCGGCAGATCATATGCATCATGATCGATGGTAAAGTACATCAGTTTGTCGCCAGCTGTCTTTAACTCCGGTGTCACGATATCCTGCTCTTTTGCAACGTCTACGGCAAAGGAAACCAGTGTCGGCGGTACATCGATATCATTGAATGTTCCGGACATGGAATCTTTTCCACCGATGGACGGCAGGCCAAAGCTCATCTGTGCCTGATATGCGCCAAGTAATGCTGCAAACGGCTGGCTCCAGCGTTTCGGATCTTCGCTCATTCTGCGGAAGTACTCCTGGAATGTGAAACGGATCTTCTTGTAATCACCACCGGCTGCCACGATTTTTGAAATAGACTCCAGAACTGCGTAAACAGAGCCATGATATGGGCTCCAGCTTGACAGATACGGATCAAATCCATAACTCATCATCGTAACGGCATCGCATTTTCCAGTCATAACCGGTATTTTTGCAACCATACTCTGAGTCTCAGTTAACTGATATTTTCCACCATATGGCATGTATACACTTCCTGCTCCGATGGAACCGTCAAACATTTCCACCAGACCTTTCTGGGAGCATACATTTAAGTCTTTTAAGGTATCAACCCATGCAGCTTCTACATCATTGTTTGCCAGATCTTTGGCAACGCTGTCAAGGGCAATCTTGTTCAGATAGTTGTCAGACTTGCTCGGGATTTCAACCTGAACGCCTGTCTCCTGATGTGCACCATTTGTATTTAGGAATGCACGGGAGATATTTACGATTTCTTTGCCTCTCCAGATCAGAACCAGACGCGGATCCTCAGTAACAACAGCTACCGGAACAGCCTCTAAGTTTTCCTCTGCCGCGTAAGCGAGGAACTGATCTACATTTTCCGGTGCGATGACAACCGCCATACGCTCCTGGGACTCAGAAATAGAAATCTCTGTGCCATCCAGACCGGCATATTTTTTCGGAACTTTATCTAATTCTACACGCAGACCGTCTGCCAGCTCACCGATGGCAACGGATACACCGCCGGCACCAAAGTCGTTACATTTTTTGATGATGTGGCTGACTTCCTCTCTGCGAAATAATCTCTGTACTTTACGCTCTGTCGGTGGGTTACCTTTCTGAACCTCAGCACCACAGGTATCGATGGAAGCTGTGGTATGCGCTTTGGAAGAACCGGTGGCTCCACCACAGCCGTCACGTCCGGTACGACCGCCAAGCAGAATGATGATATCGCCCGGATCAGAAGTCAGACGCTGTACGGCACGTCTCGGAGCTGCTCCAAGAACGGCACCAATCTCCATACGTTTTGCCACGTAGTTCGGATGATATACCTCTTTGACAAAACCTGTTGCCAGACCGATCTGGTTACCATAGGAGCTGTAACCTGCTGCTGCGGAACGAACGATCTTCTTCTGCGGAAGTTTTCCTTCTAAGGTATCTTTTACAGAAACCGTCGGATCAGCGGCACCTGTGATGCGCATAGCCTGGTAAACATAAGTACGTCCGGACAACGGATCACGGATGGCTCCACCAAGGCAGGTTGCAGCGCCACCAAACGGCTCGATCTCTGTCGGATGGTTATGAGTTTCGTTTTTGAAGTTTACCAGCCACTCCTCTGTCTTGCCATCCACTTCCAGCGGAACAACAATACTGCAGGCATTGATCTCATCGGACTCTTCCTGATCAGCCAGTTTTCCTTCTTTTTTCAGTTTCTTCATAGCCATCAGTGCAAGATCCATCAGGCATACAAATTTATCATCACGATCTTTGTAAAGTTCTGCATAAGTCTCTTTGTAGTTATCATAGGAAGCTTTGATCGGCTCCAGATAATCGCCATCCTCAAATACTACATCCTTTAACTCTGTGGAGAATGTGGTATGACGGCAGTGATCAGACCAGTATGTATCAAGTACACGGATCTCTGTCATGGTCGGATCGCGGTGCTCATCTTTTACAAAATAGTTCTGAATGTGCTGGAAATCCTTGAATGTCATAGCCAGGTTCAGGGATTCATATAATGCTTTCAGATCTGCTTCCGGCATCTCGCAGAAACCGTCAAATACGATAACATCTGCCGGCTCGTCAAAATTCTGAACCAGTGTCTCCGGTTTCTCAAAACCAGTCTCTCTGGAATCTACCGGGTTGATGCAGTGATGTTTGATGGCGTCTAACTGCTCATCTGTCACTTCACCTTCGATCACATAGGTTGTTGCGGTACGGATGACCGGCTCCTCATTCTCATTCAGAAGTTTTACACACTGAACAGCGGAATCTGCACGCTGATCGAACTGACCAGGTAAAAATTCCACGCTGAATGCCTTTGCTCCTTTCAGATCAAAAGTCTCTTCATAAATATCATCAACAGGCGGCTCGGAGAAAACACTGACCAGTGCTCTCTGATAAGTTGCCTCAGAAATGTTTTCCACATCATAACGGATCAGAACACGTACTCCTGTGACGGAAGTAATTCCAAGATAGCTCTTGATTTCTTCCTGCAGCTCTTTTGCTTTTACTGCATACGCTTCTTTTTTCTCTACATAGACTCTGCGTACATTACTCATATCGGATCCTCCATTTTAAAATTAGTCCAAACTTCTTTTGTAAAGTCTGCTGCGAAATGGTTTTCAGCAAAGTGATATCCACCACTGTCCATCTCTGCATGATTGCATAGCACAGACCTGTTCCGTGCTATCATGATACCCTTAGTATAACGTACTCACTTCAATTAGAGAAATTAATATATTTAATTCTATATATAAGTTTCACTAATTTATAATTGACATACACTCTCACACTTTATATACTAATATAAAAAGAGATTTCTGTAAATCAGCTTAATTATACGGATTTTTTATCATAAAACCTGTTTTCAGAAAGCGATATTTATTCATATCTATAATGATATAAAACGATTGATAAAGAAAATAATATATCGAAGGGGAGATTTCTATGGATATTAATTACGAACTTTACAAAGTATTTTTTTACGTGGCTCAATCCTTAAGTTTTTCGGAGGCCAGCAAACACCTGTATATTTCACAGTCTGCAGTCAGCCAGTCCATCAAGACACTGGAGCGCAAACTTGGCCAGCCGCTTTTTATCCGCAGTACGAAAAAAGTGCAGCTAACTCCGGCTGGACAGCTGCTGTTAAAACACATTGAACCAGCAATGAATCTGATCCGCCGCGGGGAAAATCAGCTCTTTGACAGTCAGGGACTTGGACTCGGACAGCTGCATATCGGCGCCAGCGATACGATCTGCCGCTATTTCCTGGTTCCGTATTTTCGAAAATTTCATCAGCAGTATCCGAATGTGCCGATCAAGGTTACAAACGCAACTTCATTGAACTGCGTAGATCTGTTGGAACAGGGAAAAGTGGATCTGATCATTACAAATGCGCCAAATACCCGGTTGAATCAGTCTTATATCCGAAAAACAGTCTGTGAATTTCGGGATGTGTTTGTGGCAAATCCGGCTTATTTTCCGATGAAGTCTAAGGTGCTGCGACTGGCGGAACTTTCCGGTTATCCGCTGATCACACTGGAGCGGCATTGTACCACTTGTGAGTTTTTGCACAATCTGTTTTTGCAGCATCAGCTGGAACTTGTACCGGAAATTGAACTTTCCAGTAATGATCTGCTGATCGATTTTGCAAGAATTGGACTGGGAATCGCCTGTGTGCCGGATTATTGTGTCCGGGAAGGCAATGAGGATCTGGAGATTATTGAGACGAAGGAGACGATGCCGGCAAGACAGATCGTGGCTTCGGTGAATCCGACGCTGCCGGTAAATGCACCAACGGAAGCGTTTTTGGATTTGTTGCCGACTCTATAAATTCTTGTTTGTCGTTTAGAGAACAAATAAAAAATAACTCCAACGAGGATATGAAAAATTTTCTGTGACTACTGCATCGCTTA
>CAVKTR010000017.1:0-42554 GCA_963659325.1 Dysosmobacter segnis | reverse complement strand
CTGTATAGGGGATGAGATCAGGGAGAGAACCTCCAGAAGAATGATTCCTCTATACAAAAAAAGAATAAGCTACCCCCTGTATATTTCGGGGATAGGCTTATTATACGAGGAGAAAAATTATGAAAAAAAGAGTCGTAAGTATGTTATTGATCGGTTGTCTGGGAGCAGCGTTACTGGCAGGTTGTGGAAATGACAAAACAGATACAAATGCAGGGGGAGATACAAATACATCAGCCGGAACAGAAGCAAAAGCAGATACATCCGGAAAAGATTTTGGCGAGTATTCCGCAGATCATCCACTGGAGCTGAAGTTAAGTCATTTTGCAGCAAGTGAAGAAAACCAGCTGGCAATCCTTGCAAACACATTTGCTGATTATGTATCTCAGGAATCCGGCGGAGCCGTAAAAGTAACCGTATACGGTGGTGGAACACTTGGTAACGATCAGGAATCACTGGACTCTGTTATTGCAGGAACCCTGGACTGCGCAGTAAACAATACACCGATCATGAGCGGATATGATGCCGGACTTTCTGTTCTGGATCTTCCGTATCTGTTTGAAGATTATGACGATATTTACACCTTCCTGGATTCCGATGTATGCCAGGAAATGTTGGATGACTTCTCATCCACCGGTGCAAAGATCCTGAATCTGCAGTGTGTAGGTTTCCGTAACCTGGAATCTTCTAAAGGTTTTGTAGAGAAACCATCTGATCTGAAAGGATTGAAAGTACGTGTAACAGGTTCTGATGTATATATCAATACATGGAACACATGGGGCGCAAGTGCACAGACAATGCCGGGTAACGAAGTACTGACAGCATTACAGCAGGGAACCATTGATGCATGTGATAACGTAAACAACGTATGTATCGCAGACGGATATCAGCAGTATGCAAAATATATTTCCGTAATGGAGTATGCAACACACTTTAACGGCATCACAATGAATGAGAAAAAATTTGAATCTCTGACACCGGATCTGCAGGATGTGATCACAAAAGCTGCAAAAGAAGCTGCACTTGACTGCACAAAGAATCTTGAGACAAAAAATGCAGAGCAGCTGGATGAAATGGTTGCAGGCGGAGCAGAGAAGACAGACAACGTGGACAAACAGGCATTCAAAGATGCAGCACAGAGCGTTTATGACAAGTTCCTTTCTGACAATGAGCAGGGTGCAAAATACTATGAGGCAATCACAGCATTAACAGCAAAATAGGACTGTCGGAAGTGAGAGGTGTAATTATGCAGGTTTTGCAAAAAATTAACAAGTATATTTCACAGATCCTGAAAGTTGCTTTGATCGCGTGTTTTACCTACATGACAGTTGTGCTGTCAATCCAGGTATTCGGACGCTATCTGTTCCATAAAGGTTTTTCATGGACAGAAGAAACTGCACGTTACATTATGATATGGGCCGTATTTCTCGGTGCGGCCTATATCGCACTCAATCTGGAGCATGTAAAAGTGTCCATTATTGAGGATCTGATGAAAAAACAGAAACATAAACAGATTCTGGAATTAGTACAGCATATCGCAGGATTTGTATTTGTAGTAATCGTATTGAAATATGGGTTTATGCAGATGACAATTGCAAAATTGTCAAAATCAGCAAATACGGGACTCAGTATGATGTTCCCATATCTGGTATTCCCGGTGGCCTTTGCATTGTTGAGTTATGCGTACTTCTACCGGGCACTGGATGACATTGTGAAACTGACAAAGAAAGATCAGACGGAAGGAGGAGAGGAACAGTGACCGCACATGTAATTATTTTTCTGATCGTAGCCATTGTGTTACTGCTGATCGGTGTACCGGTGGCAGCAACCCTGGGACTCTCATCCATTCTGTTTTTTATACTGGAAGGCATTCCGGCCATGACGGTTGTTCAGCGACTGTTCTCCGGATGTGATGTGGCAGCGCTGATGTGTATTCCGTTTTTTATCCTGGCCGGAGATCTGATGGCCAAGGGCGGTATCGCAAAACGTCTGGTAAATGTATGTAACATGGCAATTGGTAATGTGACCGGCGGACTTGCCCTTGTAACCATCGTGGTATGTGCGATCTTTGCGGCAATGACCGGATCCGCAATGGCCTGCTGTGTAACCATCGGTGCCATCATGCTTCCTTATATGCTGGAAGCCGGTTACAGCAGAGAATTTTCAACGGCTGTGTTCTCGGCAGGCGCGGTTTTAGGACCGATCATTCCACCATCAACAGCAATGATCATTTACGCAGTAAATACAAACGTATCCCTGACAGATCTGTATCTGATGGGTGTTCCGGCAGGAATCTATATGGCGATCGGACTTGGTATCGCGGCATGGTTTGTCTGCAGGAAAAACGGATGGAAAGGTATGGGCCGTGGAGAAAATGGTTCCCAGGAAAAATTCCAGCTCGGAGCATTTTTAAAAGCATTATTAAAGGCAATTCCGGCCATCGGTTCTCCGGTGATCATTCTAGGTTCCATTTATTCCGGAATTTGTACACCGACAGAGTCAGCTGTTCTGGCAGTATTGTATTCACTGATCATCGGAATCTTCGTATACAAAGAGATCAGTATCAAAGATATCCCGCAGATCTTATTTAACTCCGCAAAAGGAACCGCAAATATCATGTTCATCGTAGCAGGCGCAGCTTTATTTGCTTTCGTTGTATCTTACGCACAGCTGCCACAGATGCTGGTACACGGTCTCCTTGGTATTTCCGATAACAAATATGTTATCCTGCTTATTATCCTGGTGATCTTACTGATCATGGGATGTATCATGGATGCGACACCGATCCTTCTGATCACGATTCCGATGTTCCTGCCGGTGATCCAGCAGCTTGGAATCAGCACACTGCAGTTTGGTATTGTAATGTGTACCGCAGTATGTATCGGATTTGTAACACCACCGTTTGGTACCTGCCTGTTTACCGGAATGTCGGTATCCGGGGTATCAATGCAGAAGCTGGTAAAAGCAATTTTACCGTTTATTGTATCCATGCTGGTGGTACTGTTGTTAATCACATTTATTCCACAGCTTACGTTGTGGATCGCAAAATAAGGGGAGAAAATCATGGCAGATGTATTGGTAATGTATAAAAAAAGTGATCTGATCCCGATGGTAGTAACAGAAAAACATATTGAAGAGATTGAAAAGTGTGTTTCCGGTAAGGTATACTGGTGCGGAAGTGAGGAGGAAGCACTGGAGAAAGGATATGATGCAGAGGTGCTGTTTATCTGGGGCGGCAGCGGTAAGATGCCGGAGACCTACTGTAAACAGTCCAAAAAGCTGAAATGGATCAATTCTTTTTCCGCCGGTGTGAATCCAATCATGGATGGTCCGATCAGCGAACTTCCAGTCAGACTGACCAACGCAAAGGGCATTCATGGAAAAACCATGGCACTGACAACCGCGGGGTACATGATCAGTTTTATGAGAAATTCTTCGGAACTGTACCGCAGACAGTTGAACCATGTATGGGATAAAAAATTTGAGTGTCAGCCATTGGAGGCAGAAGGCATGACCGTTGGAATTGTCGGAGCCGGTGCCATCGGATGTGAAGTGGCACGGTTGTCCAAAGCAATGGGAATGACGGTGCTCGGGGTAAAACGCCGGGTGACACCACTGGAATATTTTGATGAAGTATATTCCAATGATGATCTTGATAAAGTATTGCCGCTGTGTGATTTTGTGGTGATCGTAACACCGCTGACCGATGAGACCAGACATATGTTTAATATGGATAAGTTCCGGATTATGAAAAAAACAGCAGTGGTGATCAATATCGCCCGCGGACCGGTGATAAAAGAGGAAGACCTGATCCAGGCACTTCAGACCGGTGAGATCGGCGGTGCGGCACTGGATGCGGTGGAAGAAGAACCGTTACGCAGTGACAGTCCGCTGTGGGATATGGACAATGTGATCATTACCCCGCACTGTGCAGCGGACAGCAAATTATATATTGACAGAGCCATTGATCAGTTCTGTGAAAATCTGAAATTATATGAAGCTGGAAAACCGCTGTTAAACGAAATTGACATGAAACAGAGATATTAGGCAGAAGAAAAGCCGGAAAGCGAGGAAATGGAAATGAAATTAGTAATTATTGAGCCGCTTGGAGTGGAGAAAGACAAACTTTTGTCTATGGCCCAGGATGCATTAAAAGATTCTGTGGAGATTGTTTATTACGACACAAAAACGACAGATACACAGGAACTGATCGAGCGCGGAAAAGATGCGGAGATCATTGTGGTCGCAAATAATCCTTTGAATGCGGAAGTCATCAACGGATGCAAAAAGTTAAAATTATTATCGGTTGCATTTACCGGAATCGACCATATTGCCATGGATGCATGCAAGGCAAATGGCGTGGTTGTATGCAACTGTGCAGGATATTCCACAGCAGCGGTTTCCGATCTGGTATTTGGTATGCTGATCATGTTTTACCGTAATCTGGCAGCCTGCGATGCGGCAACCAGACAGGAAGGCACAAAAGACGGTCTGATCGGATGCGAGCTGGAAGGCAAGAAATTCGGTGTTGTAGGAACCGGTGCCATCGGAATGAATGTGGCAAAAATTGCAGCAGCTTTTGGATGCGAAGTGCTTGCTTACAGCAGAACAAAGAAAGATGTGGATAATGTCCGTTATGTGTCACTGGATGAACTGATGGCAGAGAGTGATATCGTTTCCTTACATGTGCCGTCAAATGCAGAGACAAAAGGACTGATCAGTGCAGAGAAGATCGCGCTGATGAAACCAAATGCCGTACTGATCAATACTGCAAGAGGTCCGGTTCTTGACAGTCAGGCACTGGCAGACGCATTAAATAACGATAAGATTGCTGGAGCCTGCATTGATGTATTTGAGACAGAGCCTCCAATTGCAAAGACACATCCGCTTGTGAATGCAAAACATACGATTCTGACACCACATGTAGCTTTCGCAAGTAAGGAAGCTATGGTGAAACGTGCCGTAATCGTATTTGACAATGTAGTGAAATATTTGAATGGAACACCGCAGAACGTAATGTAATGTTATCTGTGGTGGAAGAAAAAGGAACAAAAAGATATGACGATCAATGAAAAAGCACTCAAATTACATGAAGAGTGGAAGGGAAAACTTGAGATCAGATCGAAAGCCCCGGTGAAGACACGGGAAGACCTGGCCATTGCATACACACCGGGTGTCGCAGAACCATGTAAAAAAATTGCAGAAAACGAAGAAGAAGTATATCGCTACACCATGAAAGGCAATACGATCGCCGTTGTTTCAGATGGAAGTGCCGTACTCGGACTGGGAAATATCGGGGCAAAGGCCGCCATGCCTGTCATGGAAGGAAAAGCGGTACTGTTTAAAGAATTTGGTGGTGTAAATGCAGTTCCAATCTGTCTGGATACACAGGATACCGAAGAGATCATTCAGGTTGTAAAAGCACTTGCACCGGGATTTGGAGGTATCAATCTGGAGGATATTTCCGCACCGCGCTGTTTTGAAATTGAGGAACGGCTGAAACAGGAACTGGATATTCCGGTATTTCATGATGATCAGCACGGAACCGCCATTGTGGTACTGGCCGGTATCATCAATGCGTTAAAGGTAGTTGGAAAACAGAAAGAAGACTGCCGGATCGTTGTAAACGGAGCCGGATCAGCAGGTATTGCCATTACAAAACTGCTGTTGTTGTACGGCTTTCCGAAGATTACCATGTGTGATATCAACGGTATGATCAGCAGTCAGTCTCCGGATCTGAACTGGATGCAGAAAGAAATGCTGAAGGTGACAAATCTGGAAGATGAAACCGGTACGCTGGCCGATGCGCTGAAGGGCGCGGATATCTTTGTCGGTGTATCAGCACCAAACATTGTGACCGCAGAAATGGTTGCAAGTATGAACAAAGATGCCATTCTTTTTGCCATGGCCAATCCGGTGCCTGAGATCATGCCGGATGTGGCAAAAGCTGCAGGCGCAAGAGTTGTGGGAACCGGACGAAGCGATTTCCCGAACCAGGTAAACAATGTGGTGATTTTCCCGGGAATCTTTAAAGGTGCGCTGGAAGGCCGGGCCACACAGATCACAGATGAGATGAAGCTTATCGCAGCCAATGCAGTGGCAGGACTTGTGGCAGAGGAAGATCTGTCCGAGGACAATATCTTGCCAGAAGCCTTTGATGAACGTGTGGCAGAAGTAGTCAGCGCTGCTGTTAAGGCCTGTGTAAAACACTGATCATTGCGAAATAAGTGAAATTTTTCAAACCCTCTCCAAAATAAATAAATTCAAAAAAGAAGCTGCTCTGAACGTGCCATATCGTATCAGGGTGGTTTCTTTATTTTGGGGTATATTTTCCCGGCGATGAAAGGTGAAAAAATGTTCAAAAAGCAGTAACCAATCGGAAACTTTTTCGCTCAGACAGATTGACTTTTTAAGGGAGATTCTGTATACTGTAAGTATCTGAATAGAACATTTAAGTGTCATGTATTTTGCATTGAAAAAGGCATGAGATACGTGAAGAATAGTGAATCCGGTCAGAATCCGGAACGGTACCGCCACTGTAGGCATGGAGGCACCGCACAGGGCGAAAGCCAGTCATTGGGAGTGATCCTGAGAAGGCGTGCGGGAGCTGAGGATATGCGAGTCAGGAGACCTGCTTAAATGGAAGTGCTTGCATACTTTCGGAATTGGAGTTACAGGCGTATATGTTTTGCAGAAAATCGGCTGCGGCAGTCAAAAGACTACCGCGGCTTTTTTGTTTTACAGCAAATTGCAGGAGATTTTTATAAGACAAACGTATTTTTTCTGCAAGATACAATTCCTGGAGAAGTTTTTTATGACAGGAGGAAACAAAAATGAGAGAGAAACCGATGAAACAAAGAATCTTGGAAGAAGCACTGCAGCTTTTCGCACAAAATGGGTACACGGGGACATCCATGAATGACATCGCGGCAAAGCTGGGTGTGACAAAAGCAGCGTTGTATAAGCATTACAAGAGCAAACAGGAAATTTTGGACTGCATTATCGCAAAGGCGGCAGAATGTGAGCTGCCAAAGGAAGCGGCCAGAGTGGATGTGGATGATAAGGCAGCTGCTTTTGAACAGATCAAGACATATACAAAAGAGCAGTTTCAGTACTGGACCAGCGAAGAATTTCCAAGCTGCTTTCGCAGAGTACTGACACTGGAGCAGTATCGGGATCCGAGAATGGCGAAACTGTATCAGAGATATCTGGCCAAAGGACCGGTATCCTATATGGAGCCGATGTTTGAACAGCTGACAGAGGACAGCCAGAAAGCCAGACAGCTGGTGTTGGATTTTTACGGACCGATTTTCCTGCTTTACAGCATTTATGACGGGGCTGAGGAGAAACAGAGCGTGATGGATATTTTAGAACGTCATGTGGAAAGTTTTTCCAGTATATTTCAGCAGAATGCAGCAGGAAAAGAAAAACGGGCGATCGCCTGACTGAACATGAGAGAAAAAAGAGTGGGAATAGATAAATTTTTACATCGTGTAGGAGGATATCATGAGAAAAGAAGGATTTGATTTTTTCCAGAATCGTGCATGTGAATATTTCCCATGTCACACAGGAGTTGAAGAGGAGGAGTTTAACTGTCTGTTTTGTTACTGTCCATTATACCTTTTAGGAGAGGACTGTGGCGGCAATTTTGAGTATCTGCCGAACGGTATCAAAAACTGCGTCAACTGTACTGTTCCGCATTGCAGAGAAGGCTATGCCCATGTGATGGAAAAGTATCTGCTGATCGCAGAGCGGATCCGTGAGAATGCACCGCGCCGGGAGGCATCTTAAACTGCAGAGGAAAATGTGTGCAGAACAAAAACGGAGAGAAATCTTCTTGTTACAATTTCAGGTGAAAAAGAAAAGTCTGTGTCGGGTAAAGCTGACACGGATTTTTCTTTTTGTGCATATGTTGTGATAAGAACGAAGATATGGTTTGGTGTATGCAATGAGTTTTGGACAGGAAAGGTATCCGTGGGTGGAGCAGGATCCGTATACCCGCGAAAAAATGCCGTTTTATATGACATATCCGATGCAGAATACGATGTTTGAGGAGACGGAGTATGAGAAGGACTGCCGGCGGCTGCAGGAAATGTATCCGAGGGACGCACGAAATATCCAGAAACTGGTGGATCAGGAGTGTGACCGGATGGAATACGAGGGCAGTATGATGTTTGACCGGTATCCGGACCGGCTGATGATGGAACTGATCTGCCGCAGGATTTACCGGGAACTGAATCCGCAGGATGTGGATGAGGATGGAAAGCTGAATCCGGAGGAGCGGTATTTTCAGCTGATCCAGGTGATGCTCATGCAGGAAATGTATCGAAGAAGATGCAGACATTATCGCTGCCGGAGATGGTATTAGGTCTTGTATGACGGGAAAAAATACCCTATAATTATCACAGTTTACAGGGAAGAAAAATTTTTAACCTGTACAGGAAACAAAGAAGACACGATAGTTTAGGTATAAAAGGAAATATAACATTATGATAAATGCATGGGAAGAAATATTAAGCGGCTGTATGGACCGGGAACTTGCAAAGATCATCATCAGCGGGCCACGCAAAAAAGATGATGTGCGCAAAATTGAAATCAGACCGGTGTTGTTAAAAGGACAGCTGTTGTTTCAGGCAAGTGCGTACACGCAGAAGCAGGTACAGCATTATAATCTGTCGGAACAGGAAGTATATGAAAAAACAGAAGCGTGGATGGAAGGATTTCGTCAACTGGAGGTGCTGCATCCGAAGGAACGGATTCAGGTGCTGGTGAGCAAAAAAGGAAAACGGACGGTGCGCCGTTCAAAGTCCGGCTGCCCGGCACCGGCGGCATCTCTGGAGCACAACCGCAAAAAGAAATACATTCTGGATCCGGAAGTGCCGGTTCCGTTTCTGCATGACCTCGGTGTGCAGACAAAAGAGGGAAAAATCGTGCATTCCAGGTATGATAAGTTCCGTCAGATGAACCGTTTCTTAGAATTTATTGAAGATATTGTTCCGGAACTTCCAAAGGACAGAGAATCTGTTATTATAGACTTTGGATGTGGGAAATCTTATCTGACATTTGCAATGTATTATTATCTGCATGAACTGAAACACTATGATGTGCGGATCATCGGTTTAGATTTAAAGGCGGATGTGATCGCTCACTGCCAGAAACTGGCGGAGGAATACGGTTACGAGAAATTATCTTTCCTGACCGGTGATATCGCGGATTATGACGGCGTGGATCATGTGGACATGGTTGTGACACTGCATGCCTGTGACACGGCAACGGATTATGCGCTGGACAAGGCGGTCCGCTGGGGCGCAAAAGTCATTTTGTCGGTTCCGTGCTGTCAGCATGAGGTCAACGGACAGATTCAGAACGATCTGTTGCAGCCGGTGCTGAAATATGGACTGATCAAAGAGCGTATGTCTGCACTGCTGACAGATGCCGTTCGGGCAAACTTGCTGGAAGAGGCCGGTTATCAGGTGCAGGTGCTGGAATTTATCGATATGGAGCATACACCGAAAAATATTTTGCTGCGGGCTGTCAGAACAGGTAAGAAAAAGACGTCAGAGGATCTGACCGGGCTGCTGACACAGCTTCATATTTCCCCGACACTGGAAAGACTGATGAGAGAAGAAAGGGATACAGCGGATGCGTAAAGGAATACAGAAATTTTTTATATTGCTGGCAGTATTTGTCGTGGCCGTGTTTGCATTTTCAAAGCTGACAAACCATGAGACGAAAGATCTGACAACGGATATGGCAGAGGCGACTTTGCCGGTTGTTTATGTGGTGGACGGTGACCGTCTGCTGAATGAGATGCATGGATATGTGGACGAGATGTCGGTGGTTTCCATGCGTGATACCATCACTCCGCTGCCGTCAAATGGAAAACTGTCTCTGCGGATCGATCCGTATGGCAGTAAAATTGAAAAAGTGACATTTCAGATCCGCAGCCTGAACGGGGAGCGTCTGGTACAGGATGGTGAGGTGTCTGTATCCGGGGATTCTTCTTCTGTAACAGGTACGGTAACCGTGGAAAATCTGCTGGAGGACAACACGGAATACCAGTTTATCCTGCAGGTGAAAACCGGGGATCAGACGAGTCGGTATTATACAAGGATCCGTGAAACCGGAAAGAGCCAGATTGAGCAGTGCGTGGATTTTGTGGAAGAATTTCATGCCATTACCATGGACAAAGAGCGTCAGTCTGAGCTGAGTTCATATATGGAACCGTCTTCCACGGCGGACAACACAACACTGCAGAAAGTGACGATCAATAACAGTCTGGCGCAGGCCTGCTGGGGAGATTTCCAGGGAACAGAAGTGACAGACCCGATTGTTTCCATCAAGGAGATGAATGACGATTATCAGGTCATTTTACTGGAGTACATTATGTCATCCGTGGGTGATGGCGGTGAGTCAGAATATTACAATGTGGAAGAATATTACCGTGTTCGTGTCGGCGCGGAAAAAATATATTTGCTGAATTTTGAGCGTACCGTGGAAGAGATTTTCCGTGGAGAGGGAAATCAGGTATCAAAGGATACCATCAATCTGGGAATCCGCTCCAGTGATGTGGATTTTAAAGCAAATGAGACCGGAAATGTGATCTGTTTTGTGCAGCAGGGAGAACTGTGGAGTTACAATCAGGTGGAAAATAAAATGACACAGGTGTTCAGTTTCCGCAGTCAGGAAGGCATGGATATCCGGGAAAATTATAACGAACATGATATTCGGATCCTGCGTACCACGGATGAAGGCGGAAGCATGGATTTCGTTGTCTACGGTTATATGAACCGCGGGGAACATGAAGGACAGGTTGGTGTCAGCGTGTGCCATTACGACTGTCTGACCAATACGGTGGAAGAAATGCTGTTTGTTCCGACAACGTTATCTTATGAGATCGTGAAGGAACAGATTGGAAAGCTCATGTATGTATCCGATAGCGGAACCTTCTATATGACGATTTCCAATCAGGTGTATAAAATTGATCTGAACACAAAGAAAGCAGAAGTATTTATTGATGATCTGAAACCGGATATGCTGGTAAATTCTGAGGATGGACGTTACATTGCGTGGACAGAAGATGGAAGCACCATGCATGTGACAGATCTGGAAAAAGATGACACTTATGAAGTTACTGCCGAGTCCGGCCAGGTACTTAAACCGCTTGGTTTTCTGGAAAGTGACTGTATTTATGGTGTCGGAAACAGCTCTGATATTTTCAGCACGGACACCCAGACAGATACGCAGGCCCTCAGTAAGGTGCTGATCATGGATACGACAGATAGTGACCATGCTATTTTGAAAACATATGAAGTTCCGGGTATTTACGTGACAGGAATTCGTATCGAGGATGGAAGTATTTATCTGAGCCGTGTGGCAAAAAGCGGTGATACTTATGCTGAGACGACGGAAGATACCATTATGAACCGCGATATGCAGGAAAAAGAGCAGGTGAGTGTTGGCTCTACGACTTCAGATACGAAACAGAAAGAAGTTACCCTCAAGCTTCTGGGTGAGGCGGCCTCTTCTTCCGTGACACAGGTGGTTCCAAAACTGATCATGAATGAGGAGTCCAATGTTCTGGAGATGAAGAATCTGAACGGCACCAGTGCATATTATGTTTATGCCAAAGGAAAGGTGCTGCTGGCGACTCAGGACATGGCCGCGGCGATCCAGTGTGCTGATACAAACAAAGGTGTGGTGATCGGAAAAGATCTGCTGTATGTATGGCGGCTGGGACAGAGCCAGACACAGGAGCCGTTGACGATCCAGTAAGTATTTATTGACAGAAACACGTTGTAGATAGTTACAAATTTCAAAAAGACAGTCCGGTTAGTGAAAATCTGGATGAAAAATATAAGAGAAAAGCCCTGTTCGGGGAAGGTTTTGCATGTGTGCAAGACATCCGTGAATGGGGCTTTTTACTATGTCAGAAAATAGATATTGATGATAGTGCGTGCTGCAAAAATCATATTTTTATAGTAGTTTTTGTTTGGAATTTATCTTGGGGTATTGGCTTCTCTTTTGGCACAGTTCAGCAGAAATTTGTAGCGCATCTGCGCGGACTGCAGCTGGTAAATATAACAGTCGATGAGATCCGGTTCCAGTGCGTGCTCAAAGTTGCGGTATGCAGTATCAATCTCCAGTTTGGTATGATCGATGGCATCGGCAAGGAGCTGGGACGTGGTCTGTGACTTCGGATGAAAAAAGAAATGGGACAAGTCTGTCACCTCCTGTAACAAAAAATCAGATAAAAAATCCATGTTACAGTATAAGCATATACCCGGAAATCTATACGAAAAATAGCATAAAATTCCACAAAAATAATATATTACAACAAAAGAAACTGTGAGGAAACGGCATGGAAAAAATGTATGGGATCGCGATTATTTTCGGGGTATGTCTGCTGGTGATCCTGATCGGGATTTTGAAGAAAAATGCTGAAATTCTCTTGAATTTCGCGGCTCGCGTGGTGGTCTGTTTTATCTGTACCCACTTCCTGAATGCGTTCTTTGCAGGACATGGTCTGGATGTGGCTATCGGGGTCAATCTCATCAGTGTTTTGACATACGGAACCCTTGGTTTTAGCGGGATGGCGGCACTTTACGGCATTATGCTGCTGCAAGTGTTGTGAAATTGCACAACGGCAAAATCGGGCAGAAAAAAGGGGGTAGACAGACAGGAAAAAAGCCCCTATAATCGGTCTCACAAAGGAGGTGGAACACATGTGGAGTTACTTCAGATCAGCGTAACTGCGGTGTTACTGTTATGTGCGGCGGCAATGGATGCTGCGTCCGGGAAGATTAAAAATAAGCTGTTATTATCAGGATTACTGGTTGGAATTTTATTGTGGATTCCGGGAATCCGGGAGAATGGCTGTAAGGATTTCCTGATGGGATTATTACTTCCGGTATGTATATGCTGGATCCCGTTTCGGATGCACGGACTTGGTGCCGGAGATGTAAAATTATTTTGTGTAGTCGGCTGCCTGAATGGTGGTCGGGTTGCAATCTATTGTATCTGTATTTCTTTCCTGCTGGCAGCAGGATTCTCGTTCGGCAGATTGCTGAATCAGAGGCAGTTTTATGTAAGTATGCGAAACTGTATTCAATATTTTCAAATGATCGCGAGAAACAGGGAGATCATGCCCTATCCTGAGAGAAACTGTCCCGGACACCGGTTTCATTTTTCGATGGCAATTCTTTTGGGATATATAGTGATTCTGGGGGTGAAAGTGTGCAGGATCATACCATTTTGATTGGTGGTCTGGACAAGACATATATGCAAAAGCTGGCGTTATATCTGAATGAACGCCTGGAGAATGAAATGAGGGTAGAACTGGCGGAGCGTCGGGAAGGTACCGAAAATAAAAGAGAAGAATCGGAGAGACTTATCTCTGAAAAGGAGGGAGTCCAAAGCCGGTGCTGGGATGTGGTGATCGGCACCGAAGCGTTTGTCACTGAAATGGCAGAACAGGCAGCGCGGAGTATTATTATCAGCGAAAATACTGCAGAAGATGAGACACATATTCATCCCTACCAGAGCAGAGAAATTTTGTATCGGAAGATTGTTTCCAGGTGTGTGCTGCATGCAGGAAACATGACAGGAAGTACAGAACACAGGACTTCGAAATTGTTTGTATTTACCGGGGGAGGCAGTGCCGGACAGCTTAGTGCATTTGCCATATTGTGTGCCTGGATATGGTCAAAGAAGAAACCGGTATTGTATCTGGAACTGACGGAGTGCAGCGGTATTGCTAAATTGCTGCATTTGCAGCAGGATACGGCAGATTTAAGTGATCTGATCCTGGCATTGCGCAGAAAGGAAGATGTGTTTCTCGGTGGTTATATCGGGAGAATGGATAAGCTGGATTATATTTGTCCGGCCGGAAATCCACAGGTGCTTCATGAGATGGATGAGGCAGATGCCGAGCGCCTGCTGCATTGTATTCTGAATCGAAATGAGGGGGTGACAGTGCTTGCACTGGGGACAATGGTACGGGGATGTGAACAGATTTTTACAATGGCGGACAGAGTTTTTTTGTTGGCAGATGATGGCTTGATTGAAGAATGTGCGCTGGAAGAACACAGAAAGTTTATACAGAAATGTACAGGGGACAGGCCTGTGCGTATAGAAGAAATTTCAGCCTGGAAGCTTCGCGCAGATACGACAGGAAGTCAGATTCTGTACGAATGGATGGAGTCAGAGGCAGGAGAACGGGCAGCAAAGCTGCTGGAAGAGGAGGAGAATGTGTATGGAGATGATCTGGCAGGATCTGCGGCGGCAGATTTTGGAGAAACTTGATGTATCGCGGGAGGTATCTGATGAGGAATTAAGGGAAAAGATTCAGGCAGAGGTGCGGATATTTGGCCGTGAAAACCTGCTGTCGCTGGCCGAGCGGGAAGCATGTGAGGAACAGATTTTTAATTCGCTGCGAAAACTGGATATTTTACAGGAGTTGCTGGATGATCCGGAGGTGA
The DNA here is from genome assembly GCA_963659325.1 of Dysosmobacter segnis. Classification (GTDB taxonomy): domain Bacteria; phylum Bacillota; class Clostridia; order Lachnospirales; family Lachnospiraceae; genus Eubacterium_I. The sequence goes on along the minus strand of CAVKTR010000017.1, from coordinate 28,077 downwards.
CGGAAATTATGGTGAACGGGCCGGAACATATTTTTTATGAAAAATCCGGTGTGTTATATCGCTGGGAAAAAGGATACCTGACGGCAGAACGGCTGGCAGATATCATTCAACAGATTGCCGGAAACGCAAACCGTGTGGTCAATGAGGCGCAGCCGATTCTGGATACAAGACTGCCGGATGGCTCCAGGGTAAATGTTGTATTACAGCCAGTGGCACTGGATGGTTCCTGCATTTCTATTCGGAAATTCCCGGATTCCGTGATGACGTTGGAACAGCTGACGGGGCTGGAATCCATTTCGAAAGAGGCGGCAGAAGTACTGGCGGCCTTCGTGGAGGCCGGGTACAACATTTTTATATCCGGTGGAACCGGTTCCGGCAAGACCACGTTTTTGAATGCTTTGTCGGAGCACATTCCGGCGGGGGAACGGGTCGTTACCATTGAAGATTCCGCCGAATTGCAGCTGAATGGTATTGAAAATCTGGTACGGCTGGAAGTGCGGATGGCAAATGGCCAGGGAGCAGTCCCTATTGAGATTCGTGATCTTATTCGTACCGCGCTGCGGATGCGGCCAAGCCGTATTATTGTGGGCGAGGTACGTGGGGCAGAAGCACTTGATATGCTCCAGGCCATGAATACCGGGCACGATGGAAGCCTGAGTACAGGTCATGCAAACAGCAGTGAGGACATGCTGCTGCGTCTGGAGACCATGGTGTTGATGGGCGGCATGGAACTCCCATTGCAGGCCATCCGGCGGCAGATAGCTTCCGGGATTGACATATTGGTACACCTTGGAAGGATGCGTGACCGCACAAGAAAGGTGCTTCAGATCAGTGAAATAGACGGGATGGAGCATGGGGAAATCCGGCTGAATCCATTGTTTGTATTCCGGGAGTCTGGTCAGAAAGGGGAAAAAGTACGTGGATGCTGGAAAAAAGAAGGACAGCTTCATAATCGCAAAAAGCTGGAAGAAAAAGGAATTATCTGCAAGCTCATCTGAACAGAGGAAAGGACAGGCCTTACCGGATTATAAAAGCATTACGCTGTCGGCAGAACAGTTCTGGAGAACCTTTGTGGAGGGCGCAGCATTGAGTGGTGTGATTGCCTTTTTATTCTATCGTTCTGTCTGGGGATTGTTTCTTTCGGTAATTGTGATCCCTGTGTGTATACACAGAAAAAAGAAAAAGGAACAGGAAACGAGAGACCGGCGGATGCAGGTACAGTTTCAGTCTGCAATCCGTGCAATATCAGGGGCATTGACGGCCGGGTATTCATTGGAATCGGCGTGGCGCTATGCCATGGAAGAACTGGAGCGGTTGTATGGAAGGACCGGGGAAGTTTATCGGGAATTTTATCAGATGAATCAGAAAATCCGGATGAATGAACCGGTGGAACAGCTGCTGTATGAGTTTGCGGGGCGCAGCGGAAATGAGGATATCTGCCATTTTTCAGAGATTTTGCTGTATGTGAAACGAAGTGGTGGTAATCTGACGGAAATTATTCGCAAGACAGGAAGCCGTATGCAGGAAAAATATGAAATTCTGCGGGAAATAGAGACTGGTGTGGCAGCGAAACGGGCAGAACAGAAAATGATGATGTTGCTGCTTCCGGGAATATTGTTTTTTGTTACATTAAGTTCCCCGGAGTACAGCAGTCACCTTTATGGTAATCCTGCGGGTATTGTAGTGATGAGCGGCTGTCTGCTGGGATATGCGGGAGCCTTTTTCTGGTCAGAAAAAATTATGGCGATTGCGGTTTGAAGTGGAGCTGGAAGGTGAAGAGAGAAAACAGGGTATCATTGTTCTGGAAGCAGCATAAGATCAGCATTTTGGCAGGTATTTTGTTTGGTGTACTGACACTGGCTATGTGGAGTCAGCAGACCGGGCAGAATCAGGAGTCAGCAGGCTGGGTTACGCGAGGGGCGGAAGGAACCGGGGCAGAGCAGAAAGTATTTACCTATCAGACGGAACAGGGAACAGAGCAGGAGGTAGAAGTGGAGGTACAGGCCGTTCAACGGTCGGAGAAAGCTGTCAGGAAATTGCTTAAGGAAGCTGTGCAGGAGTGGGAGTCGCAGTATCTGGGTGAAAATGAGTCCGCAGATCAGGTGTACCGAAAATTGAATCTGCCTGCAACAATGAAAGATGGTCTGGTGCAGGTAACATATGAGATGGATCCCGGTGAGCTTGTGTTGGACGACGGAACGATAGAAAACGAACAAGTGTCGAAAAATGGACAGGTAGTAAGTCTGCAGGCTGAATTTTCCTGCCAGGAGTGTGTACAAGTGGAAATTCGCAATCTGTATATCATTCCACCGCCTCAGGGTAGTGACATCTGGACGCAGATGCAGGTGAAAAAATTACTGCAGCAGGCAGAAGCGAAGAACCGCACAAAAGAAGAATTTCAATTACCGACAGTTGTTGGTGATAGGAAAATTCAGTGGCAGAGCGATCAGAGCCGGGATTGGATCTGGATGATCGTACTTGGCTGCGTGGCAGTGCTTGGACTGGAATGGCAGAAGAAAGAAAAGAGTCGTAAGGCAGAAAAACAGAGGCTTCAATGTTTGCAGCGGGAGTATCCGCAGCTGGTGGAACAGATGGCTATGCTGATCGGGGCAGGCCTGACGATTCGAAGAGCCTGGGAGCGCATTCTTTCTACCGCGCAGAGTATGCAGAAAAACGGCAGTAATGCGTCGTATCTGTTTCTTGGAGAAATGCAGATCACATCACTTGAAATGCAGAAAGGCTGCGGAGAAAGGGAAGCATATGAGCGGTTCGGAAAACGAATTGGACTGGAATCTTATCGACGGTTTGCGGCAATCCTCACCAGAAATCTGGAAAAAGGGACGCGGGATATCGGCGAGATGCTGTCGGCGGAGGCACGGGAAGCCTGGGAACAACGAAAAAGTGAGGCAAGAAAACGTGGGGAAGAGGCATCCATGAAGCTTTTGTTTCCGATGTTGTGTCTGTTTGTGCTGGTTTTGGTGATACTTTTATTTCCGGCCGTGTGCGAGATGTAACAAGGAAGGAATTATTAAAAAAATTAATTCAGAGAGCAATTTCTGGAAACATGAAAGAGAAAGAACTGTTTGAACAGGATTGCGAAAGATGAGAAAAAGCATTCTAGACATAAAAAGAGAAACAAAATAAGTTGATATGAGGATAAAAAAGTGGGAGGAAGAACAGGATGAAACGATGGTTTGGAGAGTGGAAACGTTTTTTTCAGGAAGAGTCTGGTGTTGGTGTGGTAGAAATCATATTGATCCTTGTGGTGCTGGTTGGGCTTGTTTTGATATTTAAGAAGCAGCTGACGGCTCTGGTAAATAAAGCGTTCAGCAATATCAACAAGCAGGCGGGCACGTTGTAATGAAAAAGGCGGGAAGTGTTTCTGTATTCTTTGTGCTGCTTCTGGTTTTGTTGACGTCGGTAATGTTTGCATTTCTGGAGGCCGCCAGGGTAAGCGGACTGCGCGCACAGACGAAGTTGTGTACTGCTCAGGCAGTGGATGCAGTCCGGGCTTCCTACCAGCCGGAATTATGGGACAGGTATCATGTATTGTTCTGGAAAGAATCAGGCGGTGGAGAACACGGATTTTCAAAAATCAGTGCGCTGCAGCAGGAACAGGTAGAGGAGAACTGGAAGTTAACCCAGATAAAGAATAATTTTTTTGTGTTCCCGGTTCATATAAAAAGCATTGATGTACAGAAATTTGAACTGGCAACAGATCAGAACGGAAAGAACTTTCAGAAACAGGCGGCCGCATGGACAAAACAGAGTCTGACAGAGGATGCCGTAAAGGAAGTGTGGAAGGTGGTGACACAGACAGATGCAGAAAAACTGGAACAAAACGGGACAGAGCTGGAGCAAAAGACAGAGCAGGTACTGGGGGAGCTGGCAGGAAAACCGGCAGACACAGTGGAACATACACCGACAGAGACCGCAGATCAGAGCACAATATCGAAAAATGATGCGCTCCCGCAGGAGAATCCACTAGAGTGGTGGAAGGAAATGAAGAAAAAAGGAATTCTGGCGGTGGTGGCACCGGGAAAAGAATTATCTGCGGATCAGATGGATATTTCAGAATGTCTGAGCAGAAGAACGCTGCATCAGGGAAACTGGGAGCAGACAGAAAGCAGCGATGAACTGAATCGGATTTTGTTTCAACTGTATTGTAAAGGACATTTTACCGATGCAACGCAGGAAAAGACGGAAGGAAATACGTTAAATTATGAAATGGAGTATCTGATTGGTGGGAAAAACAGTGATATAGACAACTTAAAGGCTACGGTGAACCGGCTGTTGTTGCTTCGTGAGGGAGCGAATCTTCTGTATCTGGAGACTCATCTGGAGAAAAGCCAGCAGGCGATGCAGGTAGCACTGGCGCTGACATCTGTTGTGGCAAATCCGGAGTTGGCAGAGCCGGTAAAACAGGCAATTCTGGCTGCCTGGGCTTATGCGGAATCCATCAGTGATGTACGGATTTTGCTGAATGGTGGAAAGGTGTCAATGATGAAATCGGATGCGGAATGGCATACGGATCTGCAGCATCTTGGCAGCAGTCTGCAAAATGCGGATAGTGGACAGAATCAGAATGGATTGAGCTATGCGGGATATTTACAGATCCTGCTTCGAACTGTTACGGAAAAGAAACTGGTTTATCGGTGTATGGATCTGATAGAGCACAACCTAAATATCCAAATGGACGAGATGATCAGTCGCACAGAAAGTGTGTATACATATGGTGCAGATGCATTATTCTGGAAATTTGTCCGAATCGGGAATGGAAATTTACAGGAATTGTCGTTTCAGGAGCAGGCAGTTATGCACTTCTCAGACCAATGAGTTATTACAAAGTAGAGAGGCAGGTGTATTACAGTGCTTTTGCAGAAAAAAACATATCATAGAAAAAGCAAATCTCTCTCTGGCAAATCAATGCAATCGCTGCAATATTCTCCAGTGTTGTCCGGCGATGAAAACGGTGCAAAAGCACTGCAATATGCCTGTCTCGGGGGAAGCCTCACAGTAGAAGCTGCGTTGGTGATGCCAATTCTTGTGATGGCAGCAGCTTTGGTACTAAGCTTATTTTTACTGCTTGGACTGGAAATTCAGATGTCAGAAGCATGTCAGTATGTGGCAGGAACTATGGCGGCTTCCAGCATACAGACGGATGAGCCGGAAACTGTTTTGGGGTATTTGCGTGCGCGGCAGTTATTGAGAACCTATCAGAAAGAGCGTGGAAGTGACCGATGGCCGGGAATGGAAGCAGCCGAAAATCTGACTTTGGCAGGAAGTGAATTCAGTGGTGAACAAATACGGATCCGTGTATCGTACCGTTTGAAACTGCCGCTTTCCTTTGGCAGGTGGAGCTGCATTCCGGTGACACAGCAGGTGGTGTATCGAAAATGGATTGGTGTATCAGATGGAAGTGGCGGGACAGACAAAGATTATGTGTATGTGACACCGTATGGAAGCGTATATCACCGAAGTACGGGGTGTCGATATCTGGATCTGACCGTTCGGGCGGTTGGTCGTACAGAGGTGGCAAAGCTGCGGAATAAGGATGGCAGTATTTATTATGCCTGTCATTGCGCAAAAGGTGCGACGGGGAGTGTTTATATCACTGATTATGGAACCTCTTATCACGGAAAAATTGACTGTTCCGGATTGAAGCGGACGGTGAATAAAATACCGTTAAGTGAAGTTGGAGGCAGACATCCCTGCAACCAGTGCGGCACAAAGGAGGAACATGGATAAAACGTGGATGATACAGGTAAGTCAATTACTATTTTTGTATCTGTGTGCCAGAGAAGATTATCAGAGTAAAAAATTATGGATGCCCCGTTTTCTGGTATTTGGAAGTGCAGGAATGGTGGAATTCTTTTTCCTGCGGCCTTTTTCATTGTGTTGTTTGTTGGCTGGTATGGGAATTGGGCTGGCAATCTTGCTTTTCTCCTATATGAGTCGGGAAATGATAGGACAGGGAGATGGATGGCTCTTTTGTATTACGGGAATATACTCCGGTGGAGACAGAAACCTGGCGTTATTGATTTTGTCCGGATGGTTGTGCGCCGGCTATATATTGCTTGGAATAGTGCGAAAAAAATACCGAAGAAAAGACAAAATCGCATTTGCACCTTTTGTGCTGGTGGCGCAGGTTGTTCTGCTGGGGGTGATGTGAACCTGATGAATAATAAAAAGAGCAGATATATTAGGAAAACTTCAAAAAGAAATGCTTACTGCACTGCTTCAGTTACTGTGGAGGCAGCATTACTATATCCGATTCTGATCTTACTGGTGATGTTTTGTTTGTACAGGACGATTGGTTTATACGAATCGGTGCGGCAGACAGCGGAAGTTATTTATATAGAAGAAACAGTTGATACAATAGATATTTTTCGAAAAAAATTGCAAATAGAGAAGGTAAAGGAAGCCTTGAAAAAACAGGCAGAGTAAGGAGGGGTGAAATGAAAATAGAATATCTCAGAACGGCGCAAAACAGTTATATGATCGTGAAGGAAGCAGATTATGATTTTGCACCGTATGAGTTGCAGATGGTGTTACATAATAAAATCAGAAATCTGGTGCCACTGCAGATTATTGTGGCAGATGGAAAAGTAGAATACTGGTATGATGTTACCGGAATGAAATCTTTGGAACAGCGCCTGGCTGTCAGTACAGCAGATGGAATCACAATCCGACAGATTTTAGAAGCGATATGTGTGGTAAAGACAGAATTGGAAAATTATCTGCTGGATGACCGTGATATTGATTACTGCTCATCCATGATCTTTTGGAATCGGACAGGAGATGAGATACTGTTTTGCTATATTCCAGGATATCGTGAGACAGGCAGCAGCGGTGTGAAGGGATTGGTGGAAGAACTTTTGCAGCATCTGAATCATTCCGATGCGGAGGCGGTGCGCATGGCTTATGGGATTTATGAACGATGCGGTGTGGAAGATCCGGTGATGGATGATTATAGAGAGTGTCTGTACAGGAAAGACAGGGATCCTGCGGAAAATCATACAATAGAATTTTCAGATGAAAAAGAATTGTGGTCGACCGCATTAATGGGAGAGAAAAATACAGAAGAATTGTCGTTGCCGGAAACCGGAAAAAGGCACTTTTTCCGAAAAGGAAGAAAAAAGAAAAGTGCCTTCAAGCCGAAAGAACTTTCATGGTTTTCGGAAAAGGAACAGACGGACAGCATGGTAGCTGAGCCAAATCCGGCGCAGCGCTGGGGCGAAACAGTCTGTTTTTCAGAAATGGAGTTACAGGAAGTATGGGTTCTGGTGTATCAGGGAGATGGGCTGGAAACAGATCTGCAGATGGAACAATTCCCTTACTTGATCGGAAAACGAAGCGGAGGCGCAGATGGTATCCTGATCGCACAGACTGTCAGCCGTATGCATGCGAGGATTTTTGAAGAATCCGGTGATTTGTTTCTGGAGGATTTTAATTCCACCAACGGAACTTACCTGAACGGACATTTACTGGCTATGAACACGCCAACCCGGTTAAAAGAGGGAGATCATCTGATCTTTGCAATGGAAAAATTTGAACTACAGAAAAGTCTGGTGCCGAATCTAAGCAAATGACAAGGAAAAATCAGAGGAGCTACATTTTGGAAAATGATATAACAGGATTTTAGTAATTTGAATACAAAATAATAAAACTGCCCAAAATTAAATTTGCTTTTTGAGATGAATTTTTTTATACTAAATGCAGATACAACTTTGCAGGAGGTATAAAAAATGAAAGACGACAATTGTATTTTTTGTAAATTAGCGAACAAAGACATTCCAACAAATATTATCTATGAAGATGAGAAATTCACTGTGATCATGGATGCAAGTCCGGCAACAAAGGGACATGCACTGATCTTACCGAAAAATCATGCGGCAAATATCTATGAACTTCCGGATGAAGATGCAGCAGATATTTTTGTACTAGCGAAAAAACTGGTAATAAAAATGATAGAGATTCTGCATTGTGACGGATTTAATATTGTTCAGAATAATGGGGAAGTAGCAGGACAGACCGTGTTCCATTTCCATATGCATCTGATTCCGCGTTACTTAAATGACGGAAACGAAGATAAAATGACATGGAATCATGCGGATCTTTCCGCAGATGAAATCGCGGAAATTGCCGCAAAACTGCGCGTTTAATTAAACGATAGTTTGATGTATTAATACGAAATCAGAGAATCTTTCTGTGTCAGCTAGTCACTCGTTACTTTCGTTTTGCTTCGGTTTTATCGCGCTCGCTCGCACTCGCCTATAAAAGCTGGTCGGTTCCCGCTCGCGCAAAACTCAGTCACTCATTAAATCGCTTGCCATAGAAGGATTCTCTGATTTCTCAATTTACACGATAGTATATACTATTACAATGTAGCTAGATTGTGTGAAAAATAGAGCTTTTTATTATGTATTGTATGAGCGAAACTTTTCGTACTATGCGTGTGTAAATTGGAAAATCCCTGTATTTTTTCTTGGGGAGCGATTGTTAGCGACCGAGACAAAATACAGGGATTTTCCTTCATAACCCTAAATTTTTCCACACAAAAGAAATTACCGTTTACGCAACTTTTCGATTAAATCCGTAATCGTCGTAACCGCATCCATCTGATCGCTGCTCTCCATTGCATGCACATAATCTGCGCGTTTTTCCCATACTGTTTTGATCGCGTCGGAAAGTGTCTGATCATTTAATTCCTCTTCTTCAATTACATAGCTGAATCCTTGTTTCTGGAAGGAATTCGCATTCAGGATCTGATCTCCGCGGCTCGCATTTTTGGAAAGCGGAATCAGAATGTTTGGTTTGCGTAAGGCCAGTAATTCGCAGATAGAGTTGGCACCCGCGCGGGAAATAACCAGTTCAGATACTGTAAATAAATCAGCAAGTTCTGCATTGGCATACTCATACTGTACATATCCCTCTGTATTATGTAAGGTCGGATCCAGATTGCCTTTTCCACACAGATGGATGACCTGATATTTTTTCAGAATCTGTGGAAGCAGGCTGCGTACTGTATCGTTGATCACCTTGGAACCTGAACTTCCGCCAACAACGAGAATGACTGGTTTATCCGGAGTCAGACAGGTGTAAGTATAAGCTCTTTCTTTGCTTCCGTGAAGTAACTCTGCACGGATCGGAGAACCGGATAACACGGCTTTTCCTTCCGGAAGATGTGGAATTGTCTCCGGGAAGTTACAACATACACGGCTGGCTGCCGGGATAGCGATACGGTTTGCAAGTCCTGGTGTGATGTCGGATTCATGAATGATCGTCGGGATGTGAGCGTGTTTTGCGGCAAGTACCACAGGAACACTGACAAATCCGCCTTTGGAAAATACGATATCCGGTTTCAGTTTGCGCATTAAAGCTTTTGCCTGAAAGTATCCTTTCATAACTTTAAACGGATCAGAAAAGTTTTTCGGGTCAAAGTAACGACGCAGTTTACCGGAAGAAATACCATAATAAGGAATGTGCTGCTGTTCGATCAGTCCTTTTTCCATGCCCTCGTAGGATCCGATATAGGAGATCTCATAACCTAATTCTTTTAATCTTGGAAGCAGGGCAATATTTGGTGTAACATGACCGGCAGTACCGCCGCCGGTAAGAATGATTTTTTTCATATGCATATCCTTTCTTATATAAGATTCGTGATAGCGAGTCAGAATTTTTTATAAATTTGCAAAGAAAAATGCGTTCTTCAATAATAAAGTTGATTTACATTTTTTATGACTTTGCCAGATCCAAAACCGCTATAAAATATCTGCTCTTTTCTGCTTAAATATACACCTATTGCAAAACCTAGACAAGCGTTTATTTTTAATAGGAAGAAACTGGTCGAAACTTGCGATGAAAAACACCTCCGGACACCTTTTTTTATATATATGATTTTGTTACACTAAGTATGTAACAAAAATAAAAAGTGTCATACATAAATGGCAGGAAGGAGGTATCAGATGGAACATTTGATTCATTTGGTAAAATATTTATACGGACAGCATATAACAGCAATATTTTTGACAGTTTTATGCGTGATCGTGGTACTGATGATAATGAATCTGCTGGCAGTACGAAGATGCCGCAGACAGATAAAATACCTTGGGGACAAGTCCCGGGATGTCATGAAACTTGCGCTGAGTCAGAAGGCGTCAGGAAGAGGAACTGAGCAAAAATATGAAGAACATGAAGGCAGAAAAAATGACCGACGGACAAGGGGACATGCCGCCTCAAAAGCGGATGAAGAACTGTTTGGAAGTGTGATGCGGGAGATGTTTCCATAGACGGAAAAATGTATTATTTTTCGACATTATAATCTGACTTTGAATAGTTACAAATGAATGTAATAAATTGATTATGACCTGAAAAAAGTCAATCCCAAAAAATAAACAAAAAATGGCGATTTTTGGAGCGGAAAAAGCACTTTTGACATCAAAAATGGGTAAAATTTCCACAAAAATCAAAAAACAGGGTTGACACACTGAAAATAGATTGTTATAATGCGTGCAATGTTTATGTAACATTTCTGTAACAAAATTAAAGGAAATGAATAAAAATAAACAGAATCGTAATACTAAACAAAACTTATAAAATCAAAACAGGTTCTCAAGAGCATTTGAGTGAGAACATGAATCAGGAGGTCATATGAAATTTAGAAAGGTTATTGAAAGCGGAATCATCACAGCAGCTTTGGCTATCACATCCGTCACAACAGCCGTTTCTGCAAGTGCTGCTGAGGTAGAGACAAACAACGGAACACTGGAGACAGTGGTAAATCGTGCAAGCCAGACAGCAAGCACAGGAGTTCAGTCAATCCAGATCACACATCAGAATGCACAGGCAGCGGCATTAGCTGCAGAGTGGGCCAACAAAATGCTAGTAACAGTAGACGAAGACAGTTCATTGAATATACGAAAAGAAGCATCTACAGAAGCGGAAGTAGTTGGTAAGTTCTATCACGGAAGCGGAGCGGAAGTTCTGGAAGTCGGTGATGAATGGACAAAAGTAAAATCCGGTGATGTAGAAGGTTATGTAAACAACGCATATTGTGTGTTTGGAAATGATGCACGCGTATATGCAGAAGAAAATTGTGATACCGAAGCAACAGCAACAGCAGACGGTATCCGAGTTCGTGAAACATCCAGTACAGATGCAAAAATCCTGGATGTGATCGACGCAGGTCAGTCCTTAAAGGTAAACACAGATGCAGAAACAGTAGATGGATGGGTTTCTGTAGATTACAACGGTACAGCAGCATATGTTGCAGCAGATTATGTAGATGTTGAGCTGAACGTAGAAGATGCGGTAAGCATGGATGAAATCAGAGCAAGAGAAGCTGCAAAAGCACAGAAGGAAGCAGCAGCCGCAGCACAGAGTGCACAGGGAAGCAGTGCTTCTGTAACAACTTCTGCAGCAGTCAGCGCATCTACCAGTGATACACAGCTTCTGGCTGCAATCATTCAGTGTGAGGCAGGTGGCGAGCCATATGCAGGTCAGCTTGCAGTTGGTGCAGTTGTTATGAACCGTGTGAAGAGTGGATCTTTCCCAAACAGCATTTCCGGTGTTGTATACCAGAGTGGTCAGTTCACTCCGGCATCCAGTGGTAAACTTGCCCGTGTATTAAGCAGCGGAAAAATTTCTTCCAGCTGTTATCAGGCAGCAGCCGAGGCACTTGCAGGTTCCGATAACACAGGCGGAGCAAAATATTTCCATGCAGGAACAAACGGTTCCGGTACTGTAATCGGATCACAGATTTTCTACTAAGAAAAAATTGCGTGAAAGAACGTTAATAGACAAATGAAGATCATATAAAAATAATGGGATCACAGTATGAATCCAGTAGGAAGAAACGGATTCAGGCTGTGGTTCCATTTTTGTTTTTATTATTGTAAAACAGGGTAAAATATAGTATATTGGTGAAAAGCAAGGAAAAGGGGGATCGACATGTTTTCATTATCGGCGCCTATGATATGGCTGATTCTGCTGGTCATTTTTATTCTGGTCGAGATTGCGACAGTAGGGCTTCTGACAATCTGGTTTGCCGGTGGTGCACTGGCTGCGTTTTTTGTTAGTCTGTCTCAGTTGGGAACGGCTGTGCAGGTCATTGTATTTTTGATCGTGTCGTTAGTATTGGTACTGCTTATCCGGCCGCTGGCTCAGAAAAAATTTAACTCCGGTCATATCCGCACAAATGCCCAGACACTGATCGGTGAAGAAGCGGTGGTGCTTGAACCGATTGACAATCTTCAGTCGAAAGGGCGAGTTATGATCCGTGGACAGGAATGGTCCGCGAGAAGTGTGGATGACAAGGAGAAGTTCGAGAAGGACGAGGTCGTTCAGGTTATGTCGATCAGTGGCGTGAAACTGATGGTCAGACGTCCGCAAGAACAGTAAAAGGAGGGCAATACATTGATTGCATTGATTATTCTGATTGTAGTAGTTATTCTGATTCTGGCTTCCTGCATCAAGATTGTTCCGCAGGCAAACGCATATGTTGTAGAGCGTCTGGGGGCATATCAGGGAACCTGGGAAGTTGGTATTCATTTTAAAATGCCGATTATCGACCGTGTGGCAAAACGTGTGCTGTTAAAAGAGCAGGTTGTTGATTTTGCACCGCAGCCGGTTATCACAAAAGATAATGTTACCATGAGAATTGATACCGTCGTATTTTTCCAGATTACAGATCCAAAGCTGTTTTCCTATGGTGTGGAAAATCCAATTATGGCCATCGAGAATCTGACAGCGACGACACTGAGAAATATCATCGGTGATCTGGAACTGGATGAGACACTGACATCCAGAGAGACCATCAATACAAAAATGCGCGCATCACTTGATATCGCGACAGACCCATGGGGTATAAAAGTAAACCGTGTGGAGTTGAAAAATATTATTCCACCGCAGGCTATTCAGGATGCGATGGAGAAACAGATGAAGGCTGAGCGTGAACGACGTGAAGCAATCCTTCGTGCGGAAGGTGAGAAGAAATCCACCATTCTGGTAGCAGAAGGTAAGAAAGAATCTGCAATTCTGGATGCGGAGGCTGAGAAACAGGCAGCAATCCTTCGTGCAGAAGCAAAACGTGAAGCAACCGTCAAAGAAGCAGAAGGTCAGGCAGAAGCGATCCTTAAGATCCAGCAGGCAAATGCGGATGGTCTTCGTTTCCTGAAAGAGGCTTCTCCGGATGCAGCAGTACTTCAGATCAAGAGTCTTGAGGCATTTGCGAAAGCAGCAGACGGCAAAGCAACAAAGATTATTATTCCATCAGAGATTCAGGGTATGGCAGGACTTGCCAAATCTCTGGTTGAAGTAGCAGCAGATGTAAAAGAAAAGTAGAAAATGTAACATGGGCTGCCTGTTTGGGGCAGCCCTGTTTATTATCGCAGATTCTGTAGCGTGAAATTACAGAATATATGAATATTTATGTAAAGTAAATGCCCGACGAAGGACGTTGAAAGATAGAATGATAGAGAAGAGGTAAAAAAGATGAACTTAAAAGGAAGAAATTTTCTGAAACTGTTAGATTTTACACCGGAGGAGATTACATATCTGATCGATCTGTCCGCAGAACTGAAAGAGAAAAAGAAAAAAGGCATCCGTCACGATGTATTATCCGGCAAAAATATTGCGCTTATTTTTGAAAAAAACAGTACACGTACCCGCTGCTCTTTTGAAGTAGCTGCTTATGATCTTGGTATGCATGCGACATTCCTTGATCCGTCTGCATCCCAGATCGGTAAAAAAGAAAGCATCGCAGATACCGCCCGTGTACTTGGACGTATGTATGACGGTATCGAGTATCGTGGATTTGAGCAGACCATCGTTGAGGATCTGGCAAAATACGCAGGTGTTCCGGTATGGAACGGCCTGACAAATGAGTTCCATCCGACTCAGATGATCGCAGATATGCTGACCATCAAAGAGCATTTCGGACATCTGAAAGGAATTAAACTTGCATATATGGGAGATGCCCGTTATAATATGGGAAATTCTCTGATGGTTGTCTGCGCAAAACTTGGTATGCACTTCACCGCATGCACAAATAAAAAATACTTCCCGAATGAGGAACTGGTTGCTCAGTGCCGTGCTATCGCAGAGGAGACCGGAGCAACAATCACTTTGACAGAGGATGCAATGGAAGGAACCAAAGGCGCAGATGTTATTTATACAGACGTATGGGTATCCATGGGTGAGCCGGATGATGTATGGGCAAGTCGTATCGAGGAGCTGACACCATATCAGGTAAATACAAAATTAATGGAAAATGCAGGCCCGCAGGTGAAATTTATGCACTGTCTGCCGGCGTTCCATGATTTAAATACAAAGATCGGAAAAGAGATCCATGACAAGTTTGGTCTGGACGCAATGGAAGTGACAGACGAGGTATTTGAGAGCCCACAGTCTATCGTATTTGATGAGGCTGAGAACCGTATGCATACCATCAAAGCGGTTATGTATGCAACACTTGGCGGAGATGAGAAATAAATACGTACAGTGTTAACTGTATGATAGTATGGAGAAAACTGTGAAAAAGAAAATTCTGGAACTTTTGCAGAACTGCCCGGATTTTATTTCCGGGCAGGAAATCAGTGAAAAATTTGGGGTATCCCGCACTGCGGTATGGAAAGCGATCCGCCAGCTGGAAGCAGAAGGATATGTGATTGAAGCGGTGCGTAACAAAGGGTATCGGTTAAAGGAAGAACCGGATCTGCTGACAGAAGAACAGCTTCAGAAGTATCTGGAAACGGACTGGGCCGGAAAGCACCTGGTAGTATTTGACGAGACCGATTCGACCAATAATCAGGCCAAACGGCTGGCAGAAGAGGGCGCAGAGCATGGTCTGCTGGTGCTCAGTGACTGTCAGACTTCCGGGAAAGGCCGACGAGGACGTTCCTGGGATTCCAAAGCCGGTGAAGGCATATTTATGACCTTGTTGTTAAAGCCGGATATTCAGCCGGGAAATGCTTCCATGCTGACCCTTGTTATGGCACTTGCTGTCCGGGCAGGCATTGAAGACGTGGTTGGAATTGGCACACAGATCAAATGGCCGAACGATATCGTATGTGACGGCAAAAAAGTCTGTGGCATTCTGACGGAAATGAGCGCACAGATCGATTATATCAACTATATTGTGATCGGCGTGGGAATCAATGTTTCCAATGAAGTTTTTCCGGAGGAAGTGGCTGCGACAGCTACCTCCCTGTATCTGCTGACCGGTGTACGTATCAGCAGAGCAAAACTGGCTGCAAAGATCATGGCAGAGTTTGAAAAATATTATGCTCTTTATCTGAAAACACAGGATCTGTCCGGTGTGATGAATGAGTATAACCGCCATCTTGTCAATCGCGGACGCAGTGTGCGTGTGCTTGATCCGCGGCAGGAGTATACCGGCGTTGCACAGGGAATCAATCAGAATGGGGAGCTTCTGGTACAGACAGAAGACGGAACTGCCCATGTTTCCTCCGGTGAAGTATCCGTTCGTGGTGTGTATGGATATGTGTGATGAATGTACCTTTGTTTGCCAGAATAGACGAACTGGACAGAAGAATAGATAACAGGAGAAAATGATCATTTATGAATCAGGAAGAAGTAGTGCTGTGTGGATCCAGCGCATATACAAAAAAATATTATCTGAATCCGGATTTTCAGAAATTACCGCAGGGAATCCAGGATGAACTGAAACTGATGTGTGTATTGTATACAGAAGATGTAGGCGGTACACTTACCTTGAAATTTGATGAAGACGGAGAGCTGATCTTTGAGACGGCGGCAGATGAGGGGGATCTGCTGTATGACGAAATTGGAAGCGTTCTGAAGGTGAAACAGCTGCAGAACACAAAGCAGGAATTGTTGGAATCACTGGAAATGTATTATAAAGTGACTCATCAGATAAACATGGAAAACTAGCTAGTGGAGGACTGGAGAAATGCTTTTAACCGTAGATATCGGAAATACAAATATCACACTGGGTGTATTTGAAGGAAAAAAACTGCGTACCACATTCCGAATGACAACAATTCAGACACGTACTTCAGATGAGTACGGTATGGTGATGTGTGAGCTGCTGGAGCATAATCAGGTGAAAGTTGGAGAGATTACAAATGTCATCGTTGCATCCGTAGTGCCGAACGTAATGCATTCCCTGACAAGCGCCATCATCAAATATTTTAATACAAAACCAATTATTATTGAGGCTGGCGTAAAAACCGGAATCCGTGTGGCTTCCAAAAACCCGCGTCAGGTAGGCGCAGACCGTATTGTGGATGCGGCAGCAGTTTATGAGCTGTATGGCGGACCGGCGATCGTAATTGATTATGGTACGGCAACTACCTTTGATCTGGTGGATTCAGACGGTACGTTTACTGCATGTGTGATCGCACCGGGTATCCGTACTTCTGCGCAGGCCATGTGGAGTATGGCTGCAAAACTGCCGGAATTTGAGATTAAAAAACCGAAGAGTATCCTTGCGCAGGATACCATTGCGTGTATGCAGGCAGGTCTGGTCTATGGTCAGATCGGACAGACCGAGTACATTGTAAAGCAGATGAAAAAAGAGTTTGGCAAGGGTGATATCAAGGTTGTTGCGACTGGCGGACTTGGCCGGATCATTGAAAAAGAAACCAATGCTATTGATATTTATGACCCGTTGCTGACACTTCAGGGTATGCGCCTGATCTTTGAAAAACAGAAAAAGTAGTTTCGTTTCGGAAAAGACTGATCTTTAAAAACAGAGAAATTAGTTTTAGAAACTTGGATCAGGTACTTTGAAAACTCAGATCAAACAACAGTAGATACAAGGATAAATATAAGAAAAACGGAAAGAGTACAGTATGGATCAATTGAAAATAGGCAATGTGACTCTGGAAAACAATTTGATACTGGCACCTATGGCAGGAGTAACAGACCTGCCATTTCGTTTGTTATGCCGCAGACAGGGAGCCGGACTTTTGTGCATGGAGATGGTCAGCGCAAAAGCAATTTATTATAAAAATAAAAATACAGACCTGCTGATGGAGATCCACCCGGAGGAACACCCGGTATCTTTGCAGCTTTTTGGCTCAGATCCGGATATTCTGGCGGAAATGGCGGCAAAAATTGAGGAGCGTCCTTTTGAAATCCTGGATTTTAACATGGGCTGTCCGGTGCCGAAGGTCGTTAATAACCATGAGGGATCCGCGCTGATGAAGGATCCGAAGCTTGTGGAAGAGATTCTGACCAAAATGGTAAAAGCGGTGAAAAAACCGGTGACGGTGAAAATCCGAAAAGGTTTTGACGAGGAGCATGTGAATGCTGTGGAGATCGCTAAAATCGCAGAGAGCTGTGGAGTGGCGGCGATAGCGGTGCATGGAAGAACCAGACAGCAGTATTATTCCGGAAAAGCGGACTGGGATATTATCCGTCAGGTGAAAGAGGCTGTTTCTATTCCCGTGATCGGAAACGGAGATATTCTTTGCGCACAGGATGTGGTTCGGATGAAGGAACAGACTGGCTGTGACGGCTTTATGATCGGTCGTGGAGCTCAGGGAAATCCATGGATTTTTAAACAGATCCAGTATCAGTTGGAGACCGGCGAGGAACTGTCGCGTCCGTCAAAGCGGGAAGTGGCAGATATGATGCTTCTGCATGCGCGTCTGCAGCTTCAGGTAAAAGGCGATTATATTGGTATCCGGGAAATCCGAAAACATGCGGCATGGTATACGGCCGGATACAAAAATTCTTCCAAACTGCGTGGTAAGATCAACGAAGTGGAAAGCTATGCGCAGTTAGAGGAACTACTGGAGCAGTGGCTGGCAGAAGAAGTATAAAGAGTCAAATTTTGTGTAAAAGAAAGACGTTTTATGGAATAAGCGTGAGAGAAGTTAGATCAGATTTTTGCATGAATTTCATCACTATAGAGGACGAGCAACAAGAACGCTGGTATTTATTTTTATAAGATATGACTTGAAAAACGAAATGGTTTGAGTTCTGCTTTGCTGGATATTGGATAAAATATAGAAAAGCTTTATTTCAGTCGGGAAGATTGTCTGAAATAGAGGAGTCTATAGATGCGCGATGTGAACAGGAGTCAGAGAAAACATAGTTTTCACAAAACTTTACAGAAGTGGTATAAGAAAATCAAAAATATCAGGTTACGATATTTGTCAAAATCGAAGGAACCGCTGACAGAATCTGAATCCACAGAAGAGCCGGTAGATAATCTGTGGATCGATGATACCAGAAAAATTGTAGAGCAGATTTTAAAGCATAAAGGGCAGACATATCGAACGTTTCGCCCATTGATCATCGACACAGATACACCCGATCAGATATTCGGAAAAGAAGACGATGTGGATCGGATTCTCAGACAACTTTATCCGGGACTGAATTTCCTGGAGCTCTGCACGGAACGGCCGGAACATTTTTCGGAAATGGCAGAATGGCTGGCGGCAGAATATGGATTGCTGGCAAGAATTCTTCCGTTGAGAGAGATGCGGAAGAGTCAGGCCGGAATGGTGCTTGATCTGCAGCGACAGGGTGAACTGCATATTCAGAAGTTTGCAAGGGACGTGATTTATGTCCCTTTTTACAAATGCAGATGGCGGGAATGTCTGGGAACAGAGGATAGTGAATCCAAAAAAGCGCAGATGAAGCAGAAAATGGTCGGTATATCGGAAAATACAGGCCTGATGCAGGGGCAGAATCTTGACATAGAAGTACCGATTGGTTATAATGTATTGATTGTGAAAGTGGATAAAACTCTTCAAAATTATTGATAAATAAAAAACGATCAGGAGGATCAACAGAGATGGATAAGAAAAATCTTTTAACTTATCAGGGATTACAGAAACTGGAAAATGAGTTACAGGACTTAAAGGTAGTTAAGCGTAAAGAGATCGCACAGAAGATCAAAGAGGCCCGTGAGCAGGGGGACTTATCAGAGAACGCAGAGTACGATGCAGCGAAAGACGAGCAGCGTGACATCGAGGCTCGTATCGAAGAGATCGAGAAAATTTTAAGACATGCAGAGGTCGTTGTTGAGGAAGAAGTAGATCTGGACAAAATCAGCGTTGGCTGCCAGGTTCGTATCCTTGACTGTGAGTTCGATGAGGAGCTTGAATACAAGATCGTTGGTTCCACAGAGGCAAACAGCTTAAAAGGCAAAATCTCCAATGAGTCACCGGTAGGAAAAGCATTACTGGGCGCAAAAGTAGGCGACATTGTAGAGGTAGAGACACAGGCCGGTGTATTACAGTACAAAGTACTGGAAATTCAGAGATCAAACTAATAGAAAAGGAGAACAGGAAATGGCTGAACAAAAGAATGGACAGAACACGGACATAAACCAGCTTCTGAAGGTTCGCCGCGAAAAATTGCAGGATCTTCAGGCGCGCGGCAAAGATCCGTTTCAGATTACCAAATACAATATGACACATCACAGCATGGAGATCAAAGACAACTTTGATGTGCTGGAAGGAAAAACTGTAAGCATTGCGGGCCGTATGATGTTCAAACGTGTTATGGGAAAAGCTTCTTTCTGCAATATTCAGGATCTGCAGGGCAGCATTCAGTCCTACGTGGCACGCGACAATATCGGAGAAGAATCCTACGCAGATTTCAAAAAATATGATGTGGGTGATATTCTCGGTATCAAAGGTGAAGTATTCAAGACAAAAACAGGTGAGATTTCTATTCATGCGACAGAGGTAACACTGCTTTCCAAGAGTCTTCAGGTTCTGCCGGAGAAATTCCATGGCCTGACAGACACAGATACACGTTATCGTCAGAGATATGTTGACCTGATCATGAATCCGGAAGTAAAAGATACTTTCATCAAACGTTCCAAAGTAATCAGCAGTATCCGCCGTTTCCTGGATGCGCAGGGATTCATGGAAGTTGAGACACCGATGCTGGTAGCAAACGCAGGCGGTGCAGCAGCAAGACCGTTTGAGACACATTTCAACGCATTAAATGAAGATCTGAAACTTCGTATTTCTCTGGAGCTCTATCTGAAACGCCTGATCGTAGGCGGTATGGAGCGTGTATACGAGATCGGCCGTGTATTCCGTAATGAGGGTCTTGACACCCGTCATAACCCGGAGTTCACTCTGATGGAGTTATATCAGGCATATACAGATTACCATGGCATGATGGATCTGACAGAGAACCTTTACCGTCATATTGCAAAAGAAGTAACTGGTTCTGAAGTACTCACATACGGTGAGCACACAATGGATCTGTCCAAACCGTTTGCACGTATCACAATGGTTGATGCTGTAAAACAGTACACAAACGTAGACTTCAACGAGATTCATTCTACTGAGGAAGCAAAGAAAGTTGCTGATGAGCACAAGATCGAGTATGAAGAACGTCATGAGAAAGGTGATATCTTAAATCTCTTCTTCGAAGAGTATGTGGAAGAGCACCTGATCCAGCCGACATTCATCATGGATCACCCGGTAGAGATTTCTCCGCTGACAAAGAAAAAACCGGAAGATCCGAATTATGTAGAGCGTTTTGAGTTCTTTATGAACGGATGGGAGATGGCAAACGCTTATTCCGAGCTGAATGATCCGATTGATCAGAGAGAGCGTTTTGAAGCACAGGAGAAAGCTTTCGAAGCTGGTGATGATGAAGCAAACCACACAGACGAAGACTTCCTGAATGCATTAAGCATTGGTATGCCGCCTACAGGTGGTATCGGATTCGGTATCGACCGTATGGTTATGATGATGACAAACAGCCCGGCTATTCGTGATGTATTACTATTCCCGACGATGAAGTCTTTAGAGAAATAAACCACCATATATAGTGAAAAAACCTTTAAAATCAACAATATTTAGTGGTTTTGAAGGAAAGAAAATAAGCCTTTAAGCCAAACTTAAGCCAATCGATGCAAAGAAATGTGCAGGAATTAATTTAAGCCAGGATGGGCGGTACTTGAATATGAAATAGGAAAGACAATCTGCAGAGATGTGGGTTGTCTTTTTTTATTTGGTATTTTAGGAAAATGGGAAATAAGGTGATTCAAAACACAGAAACATTAAGGCAATAGTTGATTCGAGATTTTCGGCAGACTATCGCCTGTTCTGTTCAAGAAAGGAAATTTTGATTATGAGATTAAACAATGGAGAGTGTTTAAACGTTATTGAAGAAGATATCCTTTACACATAGGGATGTCATGAGTTTGCCGGTACAGTTTTGAGACTTGGTGATTTCGCGATGCTTACCATGGACTCGGCAATGAAGCAGATTGTCTTAAATCTGGCTGGCAAGCTGGTTGACGCACAGATGAATCCGAATGGCGACCCATCTGGCCGAATTAATGATGGAGAGGGATAAGAAGTATGGCATTAACTAAATATGAGAAAGAGACCATCCTTCTGACCAATGAAGGCGATAGCTTTTGGAGTGTATTTACTGACAACAAGGGATTGTAACACAGGTTGCAGTCTTTGGCTGAGAAGCATCCGGAGAATTGTCAGTTCAAGAGCCGGAATAATGAAGGTGGCTAGACTTATGAGAATGATAAGGGAAGATTGTCAATCAGGCTAACAGCACCGTACTCGGAGGAAAGGCGGAGGGAGGCTAGTGAGAGGGTGAAAGAAAGGTGGGATAACTGCTAAAAAAATGATATGAATTATGTATACATTTACTGAATCTATAGTCAATATTAATAAAATGTGGTATGATAAGCTGTTGATTTGCGTGAAATAAGTGGATTGGTGATGCTATGAAGAGAGAACCGAGATTCCATGGAGAAGTGTCGGAAAAGAGTCATAAAAATATGAGCCGAATCAAGGCGAAAGATACTTCGATTGAAGTGACTCTTCGTTCCGCACTTTGGGAAAAGGGGTATAGATATCGCAAAAATTGTAGTAAATTGCCAGGCCGACCAGATATCGCAATTACTAAATATAAGATAGCCATTTTTTGTGATAGTGAATTTTTCCATGGTAAAGATTGGGATGTGTTAAAACCCAAATTAGAACGTGGAAAGAATCCGGATTATTGGGTAAATAAGATTAAGAGAAATATTGAGCGTGATAAAGAGAAAGACCAACAATTACTATTCTTGGGATGGACGGTCATTCATTTCTGGGGAAAAGATATTTTGAAGAATACGGATGAATGTGTACGTGTTATTGAAGAGGCTATTTTTGATTTAAAGATGGAAGGAGAGGATTTTGATGAACTATCTTGAGGAATATGATAAGACAGATCCTAATTCCATAGAGAAATATTCACAGAGATTGATTGGAAAATCATTCAGAGAAGTGATTGAAGACGATGCTAAACGTGCGAATATGCTGAGAGAAGGTGGAGCTTCTTATGGTAGTTCAGATGTAAAAGAGGTTAAGCGAAATAAGGGAAACCTTGGTCAGATAATAGAAGAATGTTTTTTTCACTATCAGTGCAACAGTGAGGCTAGAGCTGATTTTTATGAGGCTGGTGTAGAGCTCAAGGTTACACCTTATAAAGAAGCAAGTAAAGGGAAATTAGTTGCAAAAGAAAGACTTATCCTGACGATGATTGATTATTGTCAAGTTATAAATGAAGAATTTGAAACAAGTCATATGTGGAACAAGTCGAAGCTTTTGTTGCTTATATATTACCTTTACAAAAAAGAAATTCCTTGTAATCTGGATTATCGGATACACTATTCAAGATTATTTACGCCTCCAGAGCAGGATCTGAAGATAATAAAGCATGATTATTATCTGATTGTTGATAAGATAAGAGCTGGAAAAGCACATGAATTGTCTGAAGGTGATACATTATATCTTGGTGCTGCAACAAAGGGATCCAAAGCTACTGATAGACGAAAACAACCGTACAGTGATATCCCAGCCAAGCCACGTGCATTTGCGTTTAAAAATTCATATATGACATATGTGCTGAACACATATATCATTCCGGCTAAAACAACATATGAGCCAATCATGTCTGATAGTGTAACAGACACTTTTGAGGATTATGTTGAAGAGAAGATAAATCAGTATCGAGGATATTCAGTAGAAGATTTAGCGGTAAGGTTTGATATTGATGTTCAGAGAAACCCCAAAAATCTTGAAGCCATGTTGGCTTATAGAATGCTTGGAATCAAAGGAAATCATGCTGAAGAATTTGAAAAAGCCAATGTTGTTGTAAAGGCGATAAGAATTGGCAAGAATGACAAGATTAAAGAAAATATGTCATTCCCTACATTTAAGTTCAAGGAACTGGTTCAGGAAGAGTGGGAAGATTCTACTTTTGGAAACTATTTGAGAGAGACGAAATTTCTATTTGTCGTATATAAGTACGAAAAAAACGATGTACTGAGATTGAGAGGATGTCAGTTCTGGAATATCCCATACGAGGATCTTGAAACGGATGTTAAGTCTGTCTGGGAAAGAACCAAGAAAGTTATAGAAGATGGTCTTCAGGTAACTATAGTGGATGGAAAGCGGAAAAATAATCTGCCAAAACAATCTGAAAATAGAGTTAGTCATGTAAGGCCACACGCACAAAATGCGAAAGATACGTATGAGTTGCCAGATGGAAGATTATATCCAAAGCAGTGCTTTTGGTTGAACAATTCATATATTTATTCACAGATAGATGATGATTTGAAATAGTGGTTGATCGAAATTTTAATCTGTGTTAAGATGAAAAAAATAAGAAGAGGTGGCTGGGATGGATAAGACAGTTTGCGAATTATTCGCCGGAGTAGGCGGATTCAGATGTGGATTAAATTCCATAAAAACGATAAAGGATACAGAAAAACCAGAAAAATGGGAAACAGTATGGTTTAGTCAATGGGAACCAGCTGATAAGAAAGTTCAGTGGGCACACGATTGCTATGTTAACAGGTTTGGAACTAAACTTGACCTGAATGGGGATGACACCACGAATAATGATATTAATAGCGTAGATAAAAAGAATGTTCCTGATCACAACTTGCTTGTAGGAGGTTTCCCTTGTCAGGATTATTCAGTGGCTTCATCACTTGCTACATCTAAAGGACTTGAAGGAAAGAAGGGTGTTCTTTGGTGGGATATCCGAGACATGATAGAGGCAAAAGGAGCACCTTTTGTACTACTTGAGAATGTGGATCGATTATTAAAGAGTCCAGCAAAACAGAGAGGTCGTGATTTTGGAATCATCCTTGCGTGCTTCAGAGATTTAGGTTATACGGTCGAATGGCGAGTTATCAATGCAGCTGAGTATGGTTATCAGCAACGTAGAAGAAGAACCTTTATCTTTGCATATAATAACAACACTGATTATGCTGGAAGAGTTGCTGGAGAGGCCGGATATAATTCGGATTGCGAAATAGAAGAAAAAAGAAAAGCCACAGGAGAAATCTTGTTGAAGAATGGCTTCTTTGCAGAGAGCTTTCCGGTTGATGATACAGATATCAAGAAGATGAGGGTTGGCAATCTCCCGGAAGGACTTGGTGAGTTATCGGAAACATTTTCTTTTAATTTTGAAAACTCAGGAATAATGAAAGATGGAGTGATTTATACCATAAAGACTGTACCGGCATACACGGGAAAACAGAGTACATTAGGTGACATCATGGAAGAGGGAGATGTGAACCCTGAATTCTTTATTCCAAAAGAAAGATTATATTACACAACACCTGACATTAACCATAGTGATGAGACTCAGGGAAGACTTTCAAATGAAATTCATAGAACATGGCAATACATCAAGGGAGCAAAGAAACTTCCTAGAAAAGCGGCTAATGGTCATGAATATGTGTTCTCAGAAGGTCCGGTAGCCATGATTGATGAATATGATAAACCGGCAAGAACATTGCTAACAAGTGAAGGGAATTTTAGCAGAACAACACATATCGTTAAAGATAAGAAAACTGGAGAAATACGACTTCTTACGCCGATTGAGATGGAAAGAATTCAAGGCTTCCCTTCAGATTGGACAAAAGAATGTCTAGTAGATGGGATAATTACAGAAATGCCATTGAACAAAAGACGTTTTATGATGGGAAATGCTTTGGTGGTAAATCTTATCAATCAGATGGAAGGACAACTTTCGGACATCTTTGAACAGGAAAAATAATAGAATGATGAACAAAGTAAAGGCGATCAACTGTACAACAACAGCTGGTCGTTTTTGTTTTGTTCATTTGCAAAGAAAGGTGGTGAGGTCGATGGGCAGACGCAGGAAACCAAGTCGGAGATTGATAATTTGATTCGTGATACGTAAATGGTAAATAACCCGTCGACTTCCGCCAGACTCCAAAAATTGAGATAATCGGGTAAAGTGTGAACCCACTTTTCACGAAATTCTCAAGGAGGACTCTACTATGGACACAAAACTCGCCACCCGTCAGATCCGCATCCAGCAATGGGCTGCCATTATCAGGGACTGCAGGGCCAGTAACCTGAAAGTTGATGATTACTGTAAGGAACATGATATCTCCCGGGATGCTTACTACTACTGGCTCCGCAAGATAAAAGAAGCTGCCCTGATCCGGAGCGGTTTTGTTGAGCTGGATCTGTCAGCGGCCGGAATGAAGACAAAGCCTGCAGCACTGACAGCAAGGATCCGGGATGTTTCACTGGAGATCCAGGAAGATGTATCGCAGGAGCTTCTCGAAAAGGTGATCAGGGGGATCCGGAATGCTTAATGATGCAGCCGGATTCCGGCATATCTACATCTGCACCGGCTATACGGATCTGCGCCGGGGGATCGACGGCCTGGCTGCGGTCGTTCATGCGGAGTTTGGCCTTGATCCCACGGAAGCAGGCAGCCTGTTCCTTTTCTGTGGCCGACGCTGTGACCGGATGAAGGCTCTTCTCTATGAAGGGGACGGCTGGCTGCTCTTGTACAAACGCTTTACCAATGGCAGACTGCAGTGGCCGCGTAATGAAAAAGAGGCACGGGACCTTACCCCGCAGCAGTTCCGCTGGCTGATGGAAGGCCTTTCCATCGACCAGAAAAAGGTGATCCCGAAGGTAAGACCGGAGCTGTTCTGACCTTCGAAAAAGCAGAAAAACAGTATCCTAAAAAGAGCTGAAAATGCTGCAAAATCAAGGTTTTTCAGGCTCTTTTGTGGTATAATCAAGACATGGAAAACAGTACTTATACCGAGCAGGAACTGAATAAACTTTCCAAGGATGCAGTCGTCTTTTTATGCCTTCAGCAGTCAAAGAATTTCCGGCTTCTTACCGAACAGAATGAGCAGCTGATCAGACAGATCGAGGATCTGAAAGAACAGATCGCCATCCTGACGCAGCACCGTTTTGGGCGAAAGACGGAAAAGTCCGATTCTATCCCCGGGCAGCTCGCCTTTGATCCCGAGACAGGAATGATCTTTAATGAGGCGGAAGTCCTTTTGGATGCCGGCATTCCGGATGAACCTGTCATGGAAGAAGTCATTGTCCGGAAAAAACGGACAAAAGGGAAAAGGGACATCAATCTTAAAGATGTTGAAGTGGAAGTTGTTATGCATACCTGTACGGATGAGCAGCTGAAGGAAAGATTCCCGAAAGGCTGGCATGAGCTTCCGGATGAGACCTATAAAGAATTAAGCTATATACCGGCAAGCTTTAAGGTGACCGAACACCACATCAAGGTCTATGCCGGTGATCATGATGAAGGCGGTATCTTAAGGGCTGCTGCTCCAAAGCGGCTTCTGGCACACAGTATCCTGACACCGGAGCTGGCCGCGGCAGTCTTCAATGCAAAGTATGTGAACGCCGTACCCCTTAACCGTCTTTCCGAAGAATTCCTCAGAAATGATGTCAACATACCAAGACAGGACATGGCAGGCTGGATGATCCGGCTGAGTGAGTATTACCTTGGTCCGGTCCATGAGATGATGAAGGATGAGATCATAAGATCACACTATGTCCATTGTGATGAAACACCATTCATCATGCCGGAACATGCGAAGGAATACATGTGGGTATTCCATTCACCCGGAGGTCCGGGGACGCACCCTGTATTCCTCTACGAATACCTGGGAGGAAGGAGCGGACATGTTCTCGAGCAATACCTGAGCGGTTACCGGGGGACACTGATCACGGATGGCTACCAGCCTTACCATACCCTGATGAAAAAGGATGAGGGGATCCGGGTGGCCGGCTGCTGGGCACATGCCCGGAGAAGATATGCGGAGATCATAAAGAACGTCCGAAAGGGAGCGACTCTTACCCCGGCACAGCAGATAGCGTCCGAGGCAGTCCGCCGGATCGATATGATCTATCATCTTGATAATGCCTTTAAGGGATCATCGCCGGAAGAAAGGCTGGAAAACAGACAACAGTCCGTCAGGCAACTGGTGGATGCTTATTTTGCGTGGGTAAAAGAGATGCAGATGAAACCGAATGGAAGCTCTGCACTGAGATCAGCCCTTAAGTATTCCTGCAATCAGGAAATATATCTCCGCAGGTTTCTGGCAGATGCCATGATCCCGCTGGATAATAATGATGCCGAACGCAGCATAAGATCCTTCTGCGTAGGGAAGCGTTCCTGGCACATCGTGGATTCCGTACGGGGAGCTTCTTCAAGTGCCCTGCTCTACAGCATCGCCGAAACTGCCAAAGCGAATCAGTTGAAGCCCTACGAATACTTTGCCTATCTCCTGACAGAGCTTAAGGAATATCCAAGGAACGATGTTCCGAAGGCGGTCTTAGAAAAACTGATGCCCTGGTCGGAAGAGCTTCCGGATTTTTGCCGGAAAACGAAAACGAGATAAATAAAGTGAAACGCCAGCCGAAAGGCTGGCGTTAATATTTTGCAGGACTGGTTATTTACCATTTACCGTGATACGCTCTGGGAGGAGTTGCCGGAATGTTACGATGAACTTAGCATCTCGAATTATCGCCAGCAAATATATGAGTATGTTTACACTAGGTATAAGAGTGTGGCGTAAACTAGGATTAAGATTAAAATGATGCGATTAAGTTGCGATTTTAGGAGCAGAAGCTCATGAAAAGGCAATGAAGAGTCACGGGGCATATCTTTATCGCTATTAGATTAAATTGCTTCAAATTGAGAGCTTAAGCTCCTGAATAAGGTAGATAAAATTGAAAATATAAGAGAATAACAACAGTTCTACAGAGCTGCAGAATTTCTTTA
>CAVKTR010000016.1:0-45160 GCA_963659325.1 Dysosmobacter segnis | reverse complement strand
CAGAAATTATATGAGACAATGGTCAATGAGGAACAAGGAGGTTCAACGAAAATGTGTAGAGCGTTAGAGAAGAGAGACGAAGAAATAATCAAAAGAATAACGAAAGAAAAGGACGCGGAAATGTGTAGAGCGTTAGAGAAGAGAGACGAAGAAATAATCAAAAGAATAACGAAAGAAAAGGACGCGGAAATGTGTAGAGCGTTAGAGAAGAGAGACGAAGAAATAATCAAAAGAATAACGAAAGAAAAGGACGCGGAAATGTGTAGAGCGTTAGAGAAGAGAGACGAAGAAATAATCAAAAGAATAACGAAAGAAAAGGACGCGGAAATGTGTAGAGCGTTAGAGAAGAGAGACGAAGAAATAATCAAAAGAATAACGAAAGAAAAGGACGCGGAAATGTGTAGAGCGTTAGAGAAGAGAGACGAAGAAATAATCAAAAGAATAATGAAAGAAAAGGACGCGGAAATGTGTAAAGCGCTGAAGAAAAGAGATGAAGAAATACGGAGAAAAGTAACGGAAGAAAAAGAAGCGGAAATGTGTAAGGCGTTGAAGAAAAGAGATGAAGAAATCCGCAAAAGAATAACGGAAGAAAAGGAAGCAGAAATGGCAACCGTGTTAGAGAAAAAAGATGCAGAATTAGCGGAGAAAGACGCTCGTATTCGTGAATTAGAAAAACTTTTATCAGATAAAGAGTAGCAAAAAAATATGGAGGAATATAATAATGGGTGAAAAGAATTCGCTACACCACAGCTGTGTCGACTGTGGCGTAACAAATTGCAATAAAATGGACAAATATTATCCGGACTTCTGCCTGACAACTGGTATGGACGAAACACTGCTGGGCGAAGTGATCCGTTTATATGATGATGAAGAAAATAAAAAAGTGGCAGTTGCGGCAGCTGGCGTAGAGAGTGATTATTACTGCCAGATGTGCCGTGTGGAGGAGACCATTGAATTTGCAAAACGAATCGGCGCAAAGAAAATCGGGATTGCCACTTGTGTGGGCTTGATCCGTGAAACGCGCACACTGACCAATGTTTTGCGCAGTTATGGATTTGAGGTATACGGCGTGGCCTGTAAGGCGGGCACGGTGCGCAAAACAGAAGTTGGTATTCCAAAGACCTGTGAAAACACTGGTGTGAATATGTGCAATCCGATTTTGCAGGCAAAAATGCTGAATGCGGAGCACACAGATCTGAATATCGTGATGGGATTATGTGTGGGACATGACAGTATGTTTTACAAATATGCCGAAGGACTGACGACAACGCTTGTCGTAAAAGACCGCGTACTTGGCCACAATCCGGTGGCAGCGTTGTATGCAGCGGATGGATATTATCACAATAAATTATATCCACAGGATCAATAAAATTGAAATGGGAAAGGGGGATGTAAAAAATCTCCCTTTTTGTTATCGGGGGATTGAAACAGACCAGAGTAACATTTGCGAAAAAACAGGAAACATGATACGATGAGCGCAGACATTTTCTTTAAAAATAAGCTTCTTACTTCACTTTCGAAAAATAAGAAGTGAGAAATAAAAATTGATCGAATAGATAAGAACAGGAGCAAAGAAACCATGGCATTACAGCTGATCTACGGAAATTCCGGAAGTGGAAAATCAACTTATATTTATGAAAAAGTCATTCAGATGGCGCAGGTAGACCGCAGGCGCAATTTTTATGTCATTGTTCCGGAGCAGTTTACGATGCAGACGCAGCGGGAACTGGTACGCCGGTCTGAAAATCATGTGATCGTAAACATTGACGTAGTCAGCTTTGAACGTCTGGCGTACCGTATTTTTGATGAACTTGGCATTCAGAATACGGTTATGGAAGAGACGGGAAAAAGTCTGGTGCTGCGCAAAATTGCGGAGGAAAAAGGAAAAGATCTGACGGTTCTGCGTGGAAATATCCGAAAAATGGGATATATCAATGAGCTGAAATCCATGATCTCTGAGCTGATGCAGTATGATATTTCCGTGGAAGAGCTGGAAGAGTTTCTGCATCAGTTAAAACCGGAATCAAATTTATATTATAAATTATCGGATGTTCATACCATGTATGCGGCCTTTGAGGAGTATCTGCGGGGACAGTATGTGACAGCGGAGCGTGTACTGGATGTGCTGGCGGAGGCTGTGGATGATTCGAAACTGCTGCGGGATGCAGCATTTATATTTGACGGATTTACCGGATTTACCCCGGTGCAGATGAAATTGCTGCACCGCTGTATGCATGTGGTGAAGGATATGTATGTGACGGTGACGCTGGATGTGCGGGAAGATCCACTGGCGGACCGTGGCATTCAGGACCTGTTTTACATGAGCCGGAAAATGACGGCAGCGTTACTGCGGGCGGCGCAGGAAGAGGAATTCCCATTGGAGGAGCCTGTCTTTCTGGCGCCGGGAGCCCAGAGCCGGTTAGCGAAAGCACCGGT
Organism: Dysosmobacter segnis; assembly: GCA_963659325.1. Lineage (GTDB taxonomy): Bacteria > Bacillota > Clostridia > Lachnospirales > Lachnospiraceae > Eubacterium_I. The sequence goes on along the minus strand of CAVKTR010000016.1, from coordinate 42,724 downwards.
TTTGCAGCATTTGGAGCAGAATCTGTTTCGTGTGAGGACGTGGCAATATCAGGGACACTGTCAGGAAGAACTGCAGATTTATTCTCTGGCAGCGCCCCGGGAAGAACTGGAATTTGCGGCGTGGAAGATTTCTGAACTGATGCGGAAGCGTGGGTATCGTTACAGCGAATGCGCGATCGTATGCGGTGATGTGGAGTGCTATGAAAAATATGCACAGTCTGTGTTTTCACGGTATGACATGCCGTACTTTGTGGATATGAAAACTTCGATCCTGTATCATCCGTGCATTGAGCTGATCCGCGCGATACTGGAGATCGTGGAAAAAGATTTTTCCTATGAAAGTGTTTTTCGTTTTTTGCGGACCGGTCTGTCTGGATTTGCGGAGGAAGAGATTGATTTTCTGGAAAATTATGTGCTGGCTCGTGGAATCCGCGGTGCTTCCAAATGGAAGAAAAAGTTCCTGAAACCAATGCGCCATGCAGGAAGGATCCGTATGGAAGAGGCGGTATTGCAGGCAGAGCTGGCCCGGGCAAATCAGTTGCGGGAACGATTCTGGAAAATGCTGGAGCCGTTTTATCAAGCGGTATCAGAAAAAGATGTCACTGTATCTGATATGACTAAGGCGTTGTACGACTTACTTTGTGCACTGCATCTGGAAGAACAGATGAAGGAGCAGCAGGAAGCCTTTGAGGAAGCGGGAGAAGAATTGCTGGCCTCCCAGTATCGCCAGATTTATAAGATCGTCATTGATCTGCTGGATAAACTGGTGGATCTGCTGGGAGAGGAAAAACTGTCCATCCGGGATTATGCAGACGTGCTGGAGGAAGGTTTTGCGTCGGCAAAAGTTGGCGCGATTCCGCCGGGGGTGGACTGTGTGATTCTGGGAGACATTGAGCGTACCCGTCTGGAAGGCATTAAAGTACTGTTTTTCCTTGGAGTAAACGATGGCATGATTCCGAAAAGCACGGCAAACGGCGGTATTTTGTCCCAGTATGACAGGGAACTGATCGAGGAGCAGAAGCTGCAGTTGTCACCGACGGCCAGAGAGCAGTCCTTTTTGCAGCGTTTTTATCTGTATCTGAATATGACGAAACCGTCGGAGGCGCTGTATCTGACGTATGCGAGGATGGATACGCAGCAAAAAGTGTCACGGCCGTCTTATTTGGTTGGAACGCTACAGAAACTGTTCCCGGAGCTTTCCGTGCAGGAAATCGAAGCGGGGGAAGCTTTTGCACCGCTGACACCAAAGAGCAGTCTCGATGCTTATCTGACCGGACTGGCAGCGGCAAGGGAAGGCGAGATAACGGAGGACTGGAAAGCACTACACCGGTATCTTGGCGGTTCGATGGTCTGGGGACCGGTTGTAAAGGAATTATTTGAGGCGGCATTTTCCCAGTTTACCGGGGAACAGCTGGCTGTGGAGACAGCACGACAGCTGTATGGAACGGTATTGACGAATTCCGTTACAAGGCTGGAGCTGTTTGCACGCTGTGCCTATGCGCATTTTTTGGAGTATGGTCTGAAATTATCGGAGCGTGAGACTTATAGTTTTGCGGCATTGGATATGGGAAGCATGTTCCATGAGATCTTGCAGCGGTATTGCGAAAGTCTGGAGAAATCTTATGACTGGTATTCTATCACGGAGCCGCAGCAGGAGGATCTGCTGAAGGCCGCCATGCAGGATGCGGTACTTTCCATGCCGAATGAGTCTCTGCTGGAGTCTGCCAGAAGTGCCTATGTGCTGGAGCGGATCTATCGGATCATGAAGCGTAGCATCTGGGCGCTGACCGAACAGATCCGGCACGGAACTTTCAAACCGGCAGGGTACGAAGTGGATTTTGTGCAGGTAAATGAGTTAAATGTGGAAAATATGATGCTGGATGAGGAGCATAAAATGCGTCTGGTGGGAAAAATTGACCGTCTGGACACCCGGGAGACGGAGGACGCTGTGTATGTCCGCATCATTGATTATAAATCCGGAAAAACAACGTTTCAGCTGTTGAACCTGTATTATGGACAGCAGCTGCAGCTTGTGGTGTATCTGAATGCGGCCATGGAGCAGTTAAAGAAGACACATCCGGGAAAAGAAATTGTTCCAGCGGGTATTTTTTACTATCGTATGGATGATCCGATGGTGGATGCGGACGGCGAGGACGAAGAAAAAATTATGGAAAACATTTTAAGTGAGCTGCGCTTGAATGGTCTGGTCAGCCTGGAGCAGGAAGCTTATGAGCAGATGGATGTGGGCTTGCAGGGAAAATCGGAAGTCATTCCGCTGACACTGAAAAAAGATGGAACTGTCAGTAAGCGGGGCACTTCAGGTGCGACCAGAATCGATTTTCATGCCCTGACGTCCTTTGTAAACCGAAAGATCTGTGCGGCGGCGGAACAGATTCTTGAGGGAGATATCAATATCCGCCCGTATCAGATGGAGACGAGAACCGGATGCGATTATTGCCCGTATCACAGTGTGTGTGGTTTTGATCCGAAGATCGAGGGTTATCGTTATCAGAAAAATAAAAAACTGCAGGAAGAGGAAATCTGGAGCGATATTTACCGGGAAGGAGGTCAGTCGGATGAGTGTTAAGTGGACAAAAGAACAGGAAAAAGTCATTCATCTGAGAAATCGAAGTCTGCTTGTCTCTGCGGCTGCCGGTTCCGGAAAGACAGCGGTACTGGTGCAGCGTATCATTTCCATGGTGACAGATGAGACGGATCCGATGGATATCGACCGGCTGTTGGTTGTGACGTTTACCAATGCGGCAGCGGCGGAAATGCGGGAGCGTGTTGGCGCAGCCATTGAGGCGGCGCTGGAGCAGGATCCATACAATCAACATTTGCAGCGGCAGTTGACACTGGTGCATAACGCACAGATTACCACTATTGACAGTTTCTGCATCCGGATTTTGCGTGATCATTTTCATAAAATCGATCTGGAGCCGGGATTTCGTATCGCGGATGAGGGTGAGTTAAAATTGTTGCGGGAGGATGTCTGCGAGGCGGTTCTGGAAGAGTTTTACGAAAAAGCGGATCCGGAGTTTCGACGGTTTGCGGACAGTTATTCCAGGGCAAAAGATGATCTGCAGATCAAGGAAATGGTGCTGAAATTATACGATTATTCCGAGAGTTATCCGTGGCCGGAGGAATGGCTGGACTCCTGTGTGCAGCAGTATGAGGCAGCGGATGAGGCCGAACTGGAGCAAAAACCCTGGGTACAGGATTTCCTGGCGTACATGAAGGTGCGGATCGGGGATCTGATCCGTGCGCATGAAGCATTGCTGGAACTGACTCAGGAAGCGGATGGGCCGTATATGTATGAGGCGTCCATTCAGGATGATCTGCGTCAGCTGCGCGGATTGGCAGAGTTTACACATTTTTCCCAGTGGCAGGAAGCGCTGTCCGAGATTAAATTTAAAAATATCGGAAGTGCCAGAAAATACGAGGGCAGTGAACAGAAAAAAGAGGCGGTCATGTCTGGGCGAGACCGCATGAAAAAACAGATAGACAAATGGAAAAAAACAATATTTGCTACACCGTTAGAAATACAGTTGGAGAGACTGAATCAGACTTCTGATATGGTGCGGATGCTGGTGATGGTGACGCAGGCCTTTGCGAAACGCTTTTATCAGGAAAAACAGCTGAAAAACATGATGGATTTTTCTGATGTAGAGCACAATGCACTGCGGGTACTGGTAGATCCTGAGACGAAGGAATTGACGGAGACGGCATTGGAGTACCAGCAGCAATTTAAAGAGGTTATGATCGATGAGTATCAGGACAGCAACTATGTGCAGGAGACGCTTCTGACGGCAGTTTCCGGCGTGAAGACAGGTCATGAAAATCTGTTTATGGTTGGTGATGTGAAACAGAGTATTTACCGTTTCCGACTGGCCAGACCAGAGCTTTTCATGGAAAAATATGAGCGTTTTTCCACGGAGGAGAGCAGTCAGCAGCGCATTGACCTGCACCGGAATTTCCGAAGCCGCAGGGAAGTGGTGGATGCGGTCAACGATATTTTCTATCCGCTGATGGCGGTGGATCTCGGAAATGTTGGTTATGATGCGGAGGCGGCTTTGTATGCGGGGGCGGAGTATCCCGAATATGAAGATGCGGCATGCTGCAAACCGGAACTTCTTCTGGTTCCGGCGGATGGCGGAAGTACGGATCGAAGAGAGCAGGAAGCTTTTGCAGTGGCAGGACGGATCCGCCAGATGGTTGACCAGCAGAAGATACCGGGGCTTACATACAAAGATATCGTGATCTTGCTGCGTTCCATGTCCGGCTGGGCGGAGACCTATCAGAAAGTATTTGAACAGGAAGGGATTCCACTGATCGTATCCTCTAAAACAGGATATTTTTCAGCGACAGAAGTGCAGACGGTGTTGTCATTGCTTCGGGTGCTGGATAATCCGTGTCAGGATATTCCACTGGCGGCAGTGATGAAATCATATTTTGGAAAGTTTTCGTCAGATGAACTGGCGCAGATCCGGGCAGAATATCCGAATATGCCATTTTTTCAGTGCGTGGAGCAGTTTACAGCATTGGATAAAGAACAGACAGTAGATGAAAATAAAGCGGTTTCAAATGCCGATACAATAGAAAATAAAGAGAATTCTGTTCAGAAGAAACAGAATGGAACATTTTCAAGCAAAATGCAGCATCTGGCAGAAAAAATCTGTGCATTTCAGGAAATGCTGCAGAAGTTTCGCCGGCGCATTCCATATACCCCGATCCACAGACTGCTGCAGGAAATTTTGGATGAGAGCGGATACCGTAACTATGTGACAGCGCTTCCGGCTGGAGAACAGCGCCGGGCTAACCTTGATATGTTGATGGAAAAAGCAGTGGCGTATGAGCAGACGAGTTATCATGGACTGTTTCATTTTATCCGATACATTGACCGTCTGATGAAATATGATATCGATTACGGTGAGGCGGAAATTATTAGCGAGCAGGAAAATGCCGTTCGTCTGATGAGTATTCACAAGAGTAAAGGTCTGGAGTTCCCGGTGGTGTTTGTCTGCGGAATGGGGAAAAAATTCAACGAGCAGGATCTGAACAGCAACATGATCTTTCACCCGGAATTTGGTATCGGCCTGAAGTGGTATGACTGTGAAAAACGTACCAAGGCAAATACACTGATTCACCAGATTTTTGCCATGGAAGCCAAACGGGAAAATCTGGGGGAAGAATTGCGTGTGCTTTACGTGGCACTGACCAGAGCGAAGGAAAAACTGATCCTTGCGGGAAGCTGCAAACTTCCGGAAGAAGGACTGTTTCATGGATACGACAGGGATGAAAAAGTGCCGTTTTCGACCCGGTACGATGCGGGATGCTACTGGGACTGGGTACTTCCGGTGCTAGGCATGGAAAATGCAGCCTATGACTATACGATCTGGGACGAGGAACAGATGCTTTCCGAACAGCAGCGGCAGCTGCATGATACGGCAGAGCAGCACAGAAACCTGCTGGAAGCACTGCAGGATGTGCCAAAAGAAGAGATGCAGAAGCTGACAGATCGGTTTGACTGGGAGTATGCCTGGTTGGAGGAAGGAAAGCACAAACAGAAAGTATCGGTATCTGAACTCAAGCATCGTGCGATGGAAGAACGCAGTGAATCGGAGAATCAGACACTGAACACAGCGGAACCGTTATTCCCAGAGGAGATTGTTTCCCCGTATCTGCCAAGGTTTGTGCAGGAGGCTGAGGAAAATGCGGGGGCGCTGTATGGAACAACGGTACACCGTTTCTTAGAGTGTCTGGATTTCGCAGAACTTCCGGAGTTTGAAGAAGAAAAACAGGGGCTGTATTTTGTAAAACAGCAGATTGATGCGTTATGTGCCTTAGGACGTATGCAGGAAGCCGATGCGAAGCGGTTAAACTGGAAGCAGCTGCTTGGATTTTTAAAGAGTGATACTGCAAAACGGATGCGTGCGGCAGCAATGCAGGGCACATTAGAGCGGGAAAAACCATTTGTAATGTCCGTTCCGGCAAATCTGGTCTGGGAGGAGAGCCGCCCGGAGGAAGAGGTACTGATTCAGGGTATCATCGATGTGTTCTGGGAAGAAGCGGATGGCATTGTACTTCTGGATTACAAGACAGACCGGGTAGATCATGCGCAGGAGCTGGTGCGCCGTTACAAAAAGCAGCTGGAGCTTTATGCGGATGCATTAAGCAGATTTGGAGCTGGAAAGCCGGTGAAGGAGATTTTGATTTATTCTTTTGCGCTGGCAGAGACGATTCAGCTTTGATAAAAATGTGCGCAGTATTTGTGAAGAAAGTATATTGGTTTGTATTCGTTGAAAGCATGATCAAATCTGATGTGTGCTTGGTTTGAGTATAAATTATAGAAAAAAGAAATAAGCAATAGGAAATATGGCGAATTGGAGAACATGTATATGAGAATAATATTAGCATCAGCCTCCCCGAGACGGCGCGAACTGCTGTCTCAGATGGGACTGGAATTTGAAATATGCCCGTCACAGGGAGAAGAAAAAATTACAGAAGTGTTGCCGGAGCGTGCCGTTATGGAGCTGGCTCAGCAGAAAGCAGCGGAAATCGCAGGAAAAACCGTGGGAGACGCATGGATCCTTGGCGCGGACACAGTCGTAGTCTATGAGCAGAAAATCCTTGGCAAACCGAAGGATGCAAAAGACGCAAAACGGATGCTTCGCATGTTGCAAGACAATAAACATCAGGTGTACACCGGCGTCTGCATCTGGAAAAAAGAAAACGGAACAGAGGATGTGCACTGCTTTTTTGAAAAAACAGATGTGGTCTTTTATCCGATGACAGAAGAAGAGATTGACCAGTACGTGGCCACAGGAGAGCCGATGGACAAGGCTGGTTCTTACGGAATTCAGGGCAAGGGCGGTCTGTATGTCCGTGAAATCCACGGCGATTATAACAACGTGGTTGGTTTACCGATTGCACGGTTATATCATGAATTGAAAGACTGAAAATGCAGCATGGATTAGTTTGGAATCATCAATGACTGTTGGGAACTCGGAAAAAAAGAGATACTGTTATTGATTATTGGATAGAACTGTGAAATCAGTGAACACCTGTTTTTTGTTGCGGGATAGCCACAACAATGGTATATTAAAAACAACGGTGTTTTGTCAGGATATCATGAGATAGAATGATAAAGCATCATTTCACATGAAAAAACAAAAATTTTGAAATGGAGAACAAATACCATGGGCGAATACGATAAAGTATGTATTGAGACATTTTTAAAAGATCAGTTAAAACTTTTTCCGGAGAAAGTAGCAGAGACACCGGAAGAAGCAGAAGATTTTCTGGATATGTGCATGGCAGCAGTATGCAAAAACCTCAAAGAAGTACGGGAGTACTTTGACGAGACCGGAGCAGATATTTCCGGTATGAGCAAAGAAGAACTGGAGCAGGCAGACGAAGTGTTTAAACTTCCGGATGGACGTTATCTGGTAGTCGATGCCTGAGAAAGTGTTAATAGGAGAATAGTTGATTGAAAAATAGAAATATGAGAAAAAAAGCAGGTGCACTTGCAGTTGTGCTGGCTTGCAGTACGTTTCTTGGCGCCTGCAGCAATCCACTGGCGGCAGTCGTTTCCAAGCCGGTATTTAAGGTTGGCAGTGAGAGCTGCAGCCAGGAAGATGCGAAAGCAATTCTGATGAACTATCAGAAAGAGTACAGCAATCTGTACGGCATCGACATGTGGGAGCATGATTACGGTCAGGAGCAGAGCTTGGAAGAATATATCAAGGATCTGACTCTTGCTCAGATGGCGCAGGTGTATACGCTGGATGTGATCGCTTCCGAAAAAGAAGTGACTTTATCTGAGGATGAGCAGAAAAAAGTTTCAGAAGCAGCCAAAACATACCGGGATGGTCTGGATGACGCAGAACGTGAGTACATCGGACTCAGCGAAAAACAGACGGAAAAACTGTTTGAGCGTTATGTGCTGGCAGAAAAACTGTATGAGACTTTGAAAACAGAAGTAAATCAGGAAGTCAGCGACGATGAAGCCAGAGTAATGAAGTTAAAACAGATTTATACGACAGATCAGTCAAAAGCGCAGAATTATCTGGCGCAGCTTCAGGGCGGAACCGATTTTGAGACACTGGCGCAGACTGCCAATGAAGCAGACAGTGTGGACATCAATGTGAACCGCACCACATTTTCGGATGATGTGTCGGAAAAATTGTTTGCTCTGACAGACGGCGGAATTACGGATGTCATTGAAATTGATGGCGGTTATTATATTTTTTACTGCAGCAGTGCATTCGATGCAGAGCTGACAGATGCACACAAAAAAGATGTATTGGAAAAGCGTATGTCTGATGCCGTGACAGATACATATGCCGACTACATGAGCCAGCTGAGTTCCAAGGAAAATCAGGATGTGTGGTCCAAAGTGACAGTGGATACCTCACTGAAACTGGAGAGTGCGTCCTTTATGGAAGTATATCAGCAGTATTTTTCAGCAGAAGAGTAAACTTGTTTATTTATCAAAGTGTAAATAGAAGCCCGTTATTTTTCATCAAAGCAGGCATCTTAGCCTGCGTGATGCAAAATAAAGGGCTTCTTATATATAAAAAATTCACTTTATCATAAAAAATGTCACAAAATCAAAATTTTCTTCGTTATAGTATGTGAGAGGAAGAAAAAATGACAGTATTACATAGATTACAATTCGCAGAGGAAAAAGAACAAACGAAAGCAGAACAACTGTATTCACAGTATTACAAGCTCATGCTTTATGCCGCTATGGAATTGCTGAATAACCAGATGGAAGCAGAAGATGCAGTACATGAGGCATTTATCAAGATTATAAGAAATCTGGATAAAATAGATCTGAACAGACCAAAAGAAACGAAACGGTATGTGATGGTGATCACAGAACGCACCTGTATCGATATATTGCGTAAGCACAGGCGGCGGGCGGAGGTTTCGCTGGAAGAGTTAACAGAAGGAAAAAGTCAGGAAACAAATGAGGATGCATTTACAAAGCTCCATGAGACAGAACTGTTGAAGCAGATGCTGGAAAAGATGCCGGATCTTACAAGACAGATTTTTCTGTTGAAATACGGAAGCGGGTATGACAATGCTGAGATTGCCGGAATTTTGCATATTACAGAAATGACGGTTCGTCAGCGTATTTCACGGGAAAAAAGAAAGCTTAAGAAATATCTGAGAAAGGAAGGAATCATGTTATGAAAAAAAATGACAAACTGGATGAATGGTTATATCGCACGATGCCGTCAGTGCAGGAAAAGCGTTTCGATGAGATACCAGATGCCCCGGAGCTCCCTTTCGAACCATCAGAGTGCTATCAGAAAAAAATGGAGAAACTCATACAGCAGGCCAGTCGGAGGAAACAATATCAGGATAATATAAAAAACCTGGCCCGTTTTGCAGTAGCAGTTATAATGATTGGTATGTTTTTGACGGGCGTCACATCGCTTCTTCCATCCATAGAGCAGCAAAGACTCAGCGCACAAACAAATACATTGACGGATTTTGCACAGGGAGATGTCATGTACGAGGTAGCAGAGCTCGGTGCCGGAAGTATTACGATCAGCAGAAATGCCGGAAAAGTCGAAGTAAAAAGCTGGTGTTATGGATGTGGAAAAAACTGTGTAAATGAGACACATCGGGTTTTGATCAAAGGAAGTGGAAAGACTGTGTCAGAGGCAAACATAGATTTTTGCAGAAATCTGCAGCTGCATAAAGAAATTTATGCGGGACATCTTCATTCCCTTGATATCGAACAGACAGAATAACAATATGGCATTATATGAACAGGAGCCGATCTACGATGAGAAAGTAGACCGGTTCTTTTTTTCGCAACTTGAGTTGAATTTATCTGAAAAAATGTCACAAATGGGAGAACGCAGACGTTTTTGTATATAAAAGAAGCTTACAGAAAGGGCAGAGAAACCGTTCTGCAGGTAGAAGGAGGAAAGAATTGAAATGAAAAAAGCCGGTGTATTGGGAATGGTGCTTATAAGCTGTATTTTAGCGGGATGCGGTCAAAAAGGGGAAACACAATTGCAAAGTGACAAAGAAGTAGAGACTTCGCTTGTGAGGTCGGAAATTGAACTTCCAGAGGAGATTGATGCGGTGCAGAGTATGCTGGTGCAGGAAGACGGTTCTGTGTCAGTCGTTGCGGCAGAAACAGAGTATCAGTCGGGAAGCATATGGAAAACGGACAACAAGGGAGAAGACTGGAAATTTGAGAGCCGTTATACAGATAACCTTCCGGAAGAGATAAAAAATAACAGTGAAGATTATGAAATACATGGAATGTTATCACCAGATGGTGATGTTTACAGCTTTGTGTGGAATATTTCCGGGACTTCCGATGAGAGTAACGGCTCTTATGAAATTCCCCGTACTATATATAAAATAAGCGGGCAGGAGTGTACAGAAGTTCCAGTTGGAAATCCGAAAGATGGGACAAGAGATGCTTTATATCATATATATTTTCCAAAAGCAGATACAATGCTGGCTGATGATGGAGTGCAGATTTTTTCTGTAGATGAAGAATCCGGAGATATTAAGTATGCTCTGCGGGAGCGGGATTACAGTGATGAACTCTGGCATACCTATTATGCGACAGAAGACAGAATATATGTGCTGACGGATACCGGATTGGATGTGTATGATCTGGAAACAGGAGAACAACTGGATGCAGATGAATCGTTGAAGTCATTTAATGAGCAGTATACGGCGGTTGTAACATCCTATGGATACTCGGAAAATGATCTGATGAACAATAATTATCTCAAAAATTTGAAACTATTAGTGGATGACAGTGGCGAAGCGTTAAAAATTGTGGTGGTGGATATCAATGGTGTGTACTTGTATGAGGGTGGAGAACTGACACTGGGGGCAAAGGCAGAAACGGATCTGAATGAGGATGGAACAGACATCAATGCGTTAGCATGGATTGGAGATGAAATCTGGTTAAGTTATGTAACTGAGGATGGTGCGCATCTGATTCGTTATACAAAAGGAAAATCACAGGTGACAGTAGATACACAGCTGACTTTGTATACTCTGCAGGATCATTCAGATATCCGAAAAGTAATTGCATCCTATGAAAAAGAGCATCCAAATGTGGAGATAACGGTACAAAACGGTGTCAGTGGAGATGATGGCGTGACAACTTCTGATGCAGTGAAACTGCTGAACACAAATATTTTAGCCGGGGATGGGCCGGATCTGATCTTACTGGATGGTTTATCTGTGGATGATTATATAGAAAAGAATATGCTGCTGGATCTGTCGAATGTGCTCGATTCCGTAACAGAGCATACGGAATTGTTTGAGACTGTGGCAGAAACGTATCAGACTGAAAATGGAATTTATGCGATTCCAGGAAGGTTTGCATTGATGTTTGCAGGTGGAACAGAGGATATATCATCGGTTGATCTGGAAAATATTGAAAATCTGTATGCTTATGAATCCGGTACAAAATGGAAAAGTAATCTGTTTGGCCGTATGGCAACAATTTTATATCGTTCTTATTTAAATACAGGCGAAAATGGTTCTTTTTCGGTGGATGATATCACGCGGTTTTTCGAGAATCTTGCCACATTGGAACAGCAGTGCGATACGCAGTTTACAGAGACAACAGGTGCAGAGTTATATCAGTTGTTGCAGGGACAGAAACTGCAGCTGGATGATATGGGAGAGGCTACATTGCTATATGCCGGTGCAGAACGAATGCTGGGGTATGTGCTGAGCATGGAAGATTTGCAGTCGCTTTATGCAGATGTGGATGCGGAACGTAATATTCAGACAAAAATGCTGACTCGTGATGGAAAATTATTGTATGTGCCAATGTCTGTGATTGGAATTTCTGCTGCATCAAAACAACAGGAGGCTGCCGCCGCATTTTTGGAATACTATTTTTCAGAAGCCGGACAGAATTGCACAGATGGAACGGGAATCCCGGTCAACCGCAATTGTGTATCTGCACAGTTGGAAGCTTTGGACGAACTGAAAATAAATGTGATTGACGAAAATGGAAAACAGAACGCGCTTACATTTTCAAAATTCAATGATAATGAAATTCAGTCAACAATGTCGGTACTGGATCAGGCAACACAGGCAGTAAAAGATGATGAGACAGTGTTTGATATTCTGATGGAACAGGCCACAAATTATTTGTCTGATTCCAGTAATCTGCAGACGGCAGCACAGGATGCATATCAGAAAATCAGCCTGTATCTGGCGGAATAGGGTTGAAAAATGTCTGGAAATGTGAAAATTATGAAACAAAATTATTTTAAGAAAAAAACGCAAAAAGGGAAAAAGAGAAAAAATCCGGGAAATCTGCTTCATGGACGGGAACGGAAAATGGCCTTGCGGGGAATCGGTTTTGTACTGCCAAGTTTTGCGGGTGTTTGTATTTTTATGCTGGTTCCATTTCAGGATGTATTGCGGCGTTCTTTTACTTCTGTGGCGACAGGAAAATTTGTTGGCTGGACAAATTACCAGATGGTATTCACAAACGATGCATTTATACTGGCAGGGAAAAATACCATTCGGTTTCTGGCGATCGGACTGCCACTTTTGCTGATACTTTCTCTGCTGCTGGCAGTAGTTCTGGCTGAGTTGGGGAGAATGGGAGAGCGATTGAAAAATATGTTCCTTTTTCCCATGGCTGTCCCGGTGGTTTCGGTTGCAATGTTCTGGGAGCTGCTTTTTGCAAATAAAGGATTTGTAAATGCGATTTTGCATCTGGCTGGCGGACAGGAGGGTAACTGGCTGAACACGAAAGCTGCTTTTGTGATTTTAGTTGGCAGTTTTTTATGGAAAAATCTTGGATATGACATTTTGCTTTGGCTGGCAGGACTTGTAATGATTCCACATTCTGTTTACGAAGCTGCCATGATGGATGGAGCCGGAAAAATACGTTGTTTTTTCTCCGTGACACTGCCAAACCTTGTGCCATCATTTTTCGTGATCGCTGTGTTGTCGTTGATGAATGCATTTAAAATATTTCGGGAGGCATACCTAGTTGCTGGGGATTATCCGCATGAGAGCATTTATCTGATGCAGCATCTGTATAATAACTGGTTTCGGGAACTTTCCATTGATAAAATGTCCGCGGCAGCTGTGTTTCACGCAATCGTGATAGGTGTGTTTGTCATTATTTTGAGAAAATTATGTACAAAGGATGGTGAATTGCTTTGAAAAAGAAATTGCTGGTGGTAGTATTTTCCGTGCTTGCATTTTTGTTTTGCTATCCATGTCTGTTTATGCTGGTTGGTTCTTTTATGAGCAGCCATGAGATTCAGGCGCATCTCGCCGGAGTGCTCGGAACCGGAAATCAGTATGCAAACTGGAGTTTGTTGCCGAATGAACCATCTTTTCAATCCTATATTGCATTACTGATCGATGCTCCGGAGGTGTTTACCATGTTCTGGAATTCTGTAAAGATTACGGGAATTGTGCTGCTTGGACAGGTATTTGTGGGAATTCCGGCGGCCTGGGGGCTGGCGCGGTATCGCTTCCCTTTGCGAAAAGTTTTGTTTGTGCTCTATATTATTTTGATGGTTATGCCGTTTCAGGTCATGATGCTGGCAGAATATCTGACCATAAAGAAATTAGGTTTACTGGATACGTTGTGGTCAGTGATCCTTCCTGGAATTTTTTCCGCATTTATTGTCTTTATTGTGTATGTTTCGTTTCAGAAAATTCCGGAAGAAGTGCTGGAGGCGGCACGGATTGATGGAAGTGGCGAATGGCAGATTTTGTGGAAAATAGGGATTCCGATGGCAAAGGAAGGAATCTTGTCCGCACTGGTTTTAAGTTTTCTGGAATACTGGAATCTGATCGAGCAGCCGATGACCTTTTTGCAGACAAAGAGTAAATGGCCGTTATCACTGTATCTGTCAGCTGCAAATAACGAAGATATCGGATTGAATTTTTGTGTGGCAATGCTGGCGTTGATTCCGGCGGCACTTGTATTTGCGGCAGGGCAAAAATATCTGCAAAGCGGATTTGAAACAATGATGCAGGAGGAAAAGGGAAAATGAAGCAGACGGGAAGAGGACAGAAACGGAAAGAATGGATTGGAAAGCTAATTGTGGGATTTGTATGTATTATGATATTTTTTACAATATTTTCCAGAGTTGTCCATAATGCGACGACAGCAACGGTGACGCTGACTTCTCCGGCATCAGGAAAAATCAGTCATACGGTGAGTGGAAGTGCAGTCAGACAGAGCACCGTTGTTTTACCGGAAGGAATTTTACTGGAACAGTATTATTGCACAGAAGAGCAGCATGTGGAAGCAGGTGACCAGCTTCTTCAGCTAGATTTGACTTCTTTACAGAAAAAAATGGATGAATATACCGATGAGATCAAAAAGCTGAATCTGCAAAATCAGGAATTACGTGCACAGCAAAAACAGCAGGAAAAAGAAGGAACTGTAATGCCATCCACACAGATTCAGCAGAATGATATTTCCGTGGCGCAGTATGAGAAAAAATATGCGGAATTGGAAGCTCTGAAAGAAACGTCTGGAATTGTATCTGCAGAAACGTCTGGAACCGTGACGAGTCTTCGGGTGGAAGCCGGTGAACTGACTACGGAGAGTGCCGTTTTGATACTGACGGATGATACACAGGAATTAAAAAGCTATGAAAACTGTATAGATAAGGCAGCTTTACATCAGAATGGGGATGACGATTATTATGTTTATGTGGTAGATGAGTCTGACACCATTCTTGGAAAGCAGAAGATAGCGAGAAGAGAAAAAGTGGAACTGCTTGACAGTGATGATCAGATGGCTGCGGTGGATGGAATTTTTGCAGGACAGCAGGTGGTATTGGAGACATCACGCGAACTGAATGATAATAATCCAGTCCGCGTGCAGGAATGAGGAAGCGAAGAATGAAGAGGAAAAAATACAAAAAATGGCTCGGCATTCTGTTTGTTGCTTTATTATTTTGCTGCTTCTGGAAAAGTGTACAAAACCTGCAAATATTGGAGCGCAGTCACGTAAAAATGATTTTATATGAAGAAAATCAATCTATGTATACGGGAGCTTATGCGACCGAAATACTGAACAAGAATGCAGAACAGGAAAATCCTGTCAATGCAACGTTCTGGGGAAATCAGGGAAAAGATAGGATAACAGGAACAGATCTCGACCGCAGTCAGTCCTGTGAGATACTGGCGGTTTGTGGAAATACGCAGAATCTTTATCCATCTGCCCCAGCGCTGTTTACAGGTGAAGAGAGCAGTTGTCTTATAAGTGAAGGGACAGCATATGAGCTTTTTGGAGATACAGATGTTCGCGGATTATCCGTTAATTATCAGGGAAAAACATTTAGGGTACGTGGTGTGATTGCACAAAAACAGCCACTGTTTGTCTATGAAACATCCTCAGAAAGTGTATCAGGATTATATCATGTCATTGTAGATCAGGAGCATACCATTGGATTGACAGAACCGGATCAGGTATTTATGAGTCGTTATGGAGAAGGCATTTCCTATGATATTTCATTTCTGGGTCATTGTCTGAAAGGGTTCATTGGAATATTGATTCTGGCTGTACTCATTTATTATGAAAGACAGATTACGGTATGGTTTCGACAGGAAAAGGGGATTTGCAGATTGATTCTGACAGCAGTTGGGATTGGAACAGCCGTTTTATGCATTGTATTATTTGGAACAGTTTTTGAACTGTCATTTTCCAGCTTACCTGCAGTATGGTCAGATTTTAATGCCTGGCAGGAGCTGGCACAGACGTGGAATGAGAGAAGAATTACCTTTTTGACACAGGGGGTGGAAACATTTTTGTATCCATACTGGATAGCATTTTTTAAAGGAATATTGTGGAGTATTGGAAGTTTAGGGTGTTTATATGTTACACGAAAATGTATGGATTAAGGAAAGAAAATTTATATTTATCATTGTGTAAATAGAAGCCCTTTATTTTTCATCAAAGCAGGCGTCTTAGCCTGCGTGATGCAAAATAAAGGGCTTCTTTAAATTAATTATAAAATCTCATGAAACCTTATTTATCAGCCAGAATCATCATAACCTCATTGCTTCGGTTAACGAAATCTGTCATAGCTTCCGGTGAAAGCGGCTGGTTGGAAAGCATAGCCAGATCATAAAGCTGTTTACAGAACATCGGTACATGCTCGCCATCTTTGTGATCAAGAATGTACTGAACCAGTTTGTTGTTGACATTCAGGACCAATGTCTCATTGCCACCAAACATAGACGGATCCATGCCGTACATATTGTACATCTTCATCATATCCTGCATACGACGTCCCTCTTCGGAGAGTGTGATCATGGATGAGATAGAAGCGTCTTTTAATTTTTCTACTTTTACATCCAGATTCTCTTTGCCAAGAGCGGTGCGGAATGTCTCTGTCAGAGTATCCAGTGCGGATTTCATATCTTCCTCAGATACTTCTTCTTTTAATGCATCGGTTACATCAGCATCGATACGCATAAATTTGTAATGTTGATTCCGCTGCTCTAACTGAGTGATGAAGGAAGTATCAATGTTGTGATCAAGGATGACTGCGTTCATATCAGATTCCTTGAACATACGGATGTACTGTCCTTGCTGATTTTTATCTGTTACATAGTAGATTGTCTCGCGGGTATCTTTTTCAGCATCAGCGTTATCAGTTTTCTCTTCGGCATTCTCGTCTTTGGGCTCAGCCTCTTTTTCCTCTTTCTCTTTTAAGAGTTCCGGAAGTGTCATGTATTTGTCATTGATATCCTTGAAGAGGATGTAGTCGTTCATACGATCGCAGAATTTTTCATCTTTTAAGCAGCCGAATTTGATAAAAGGGCTGATGTCATCCCAGTATTTTTCATAGCTTTCTTTATCTGTTTTGCACATACCTGTGAGCTTGTCAGCCACTTTTTTGGTGATGTACTCGGAGATTTTCTTTACAAATCCATCGTTCTGCAGTGCACTTCTGGATACGTTCAGCGGCAGATCCGGGCAGTCGATGACACCTTTTAAGAGCATCAGGAATTCCGGAATCACCTCTTTGATGTTATCTGCGATAAATACCTGGTTGTTGTACAGTTTGATGGTTCCCTCGATGGAATCGTACTCGGTATTGATCTTCGGGAAGTAGAGGATACCTTTTAAGTTGAACGGGTAATCCATGTTCAGATGGATCCAGAATAACGGCTCTTTGTAATCATGGAATACGTTGCGGTAAAACTCTTTGTAGTCCTCATCGCTGCACTCATTCGGATGTTTTGTCCAGAGCGGATGCGGATCGTTGATCGGAACCGGGCGTTTTAAGATTTTCAATTTCTCAGTACGAGGAGATACTTCTACAACCTCTTTTTCGCCTTTCTCGTTTTCTTTTTCCTCTGTTTTCGCTTCTTCGATGATGGTCTCAATAACGGTATCTTTGTCTGTTTTTTCTTCCGGAAGGATGGTTTCATATTCCGGCTCTGCAGTTTCGTTTACGAGATAAATCTCTGTCGGCATGAAAGAGCAGTATTTGTTCAGAACCTCTCTTGCACGGTATTCGTTGGCGAATTCCAGGCAATCCTCATTTAAGAATAAGGTGATCTCAGTACCAATGGTTGTTTTGTTGCCGTCTTTCATATCAAATTCTGTACCGCCGTCGCATTCCCAGTGAACCGGTGCAGCACCTTCTTTATAAGAAAGGGTATCGATATGAACTTCGTCAGCTACCATAAATGCGGAGTAGAATCCAAGTCCGAAATGACCGATGATCTGATCGTCGTTGGATTTGTCTTTGTATTTCTCAAGAAAATCAGTTGCTCCGGAAAATGCGATCTGGTTAATATATTCCTCAACTTCATCTGCAGTCATTCCGAGACCGTTATCAATGAATTTTAAGGTTTTCTCTGTCGGGTTGACACGTACTTCCACTTTTGCTTCGTAATCATCCGGCAGTGTATATTCGCCCATCATATCAAGCTTTTTCAGTTTTGTAATGGCGTCACATCCGTTGGATACGAGCTCACGATAGAAGATGTCGTGGTCGGAATACAGCCATTTTTTGATGATCGGAAAAATGTTGTCACTGTTGATGGAAAGGCTTCCGTGTTTGTTACTCATACTTATCACTCCTGTTTCTTCTTTATAGATATTTTTGAAAAATTAGCATATTTGGTTCAGAAATCCTGATAAAAAATAAGGGTCTCTGAAAGCATAAATACACTATAATACTCCAAAATTGAAAAGTCAATAGAAAATTAGCACTCTTTTCAAATGAGTGCTAACAAAGCCTGCTTACAGGCGATACTTCTTGAATTTATTTCAAGAAGGGATACAGATACGGGGACAAAATGGAAAATTCGCTTGCGAGTGATACTTCTTGAACTTGCTTCAAGAAGGGATACAGATACGGGGACAAAATAGTAAATTGGTTTACAGGCGATACTTCTTGAACTTGCTTGCGGTTTCTGTAAAAAAACGTTATACTCACTAAGATATGTTTATAGAAAGAACAGGAGTGAACAGACATAGCAGGGGAGAGAAATTATCATTTTGACAACATAAAAGCATTACTGATTTTTCTGGTAGTATTCGGGCACATGATCAGTACCTTTGCGGATACACCGGAAGTAGATGTTATTTATAAAATCATATTCAGTTTTCATATGCCGGCGTTTATTTTTGTATCCGGTTATTTTGCAAAAGTAGATCCAAAGAAGATTTTATCCAGGATTTTTCCGTTGTACATCGTATTTCAGCTGCTTCGTTTTTTGCTGGATTTCATATTGGACAGTATCATGTGGGGACATCCGGTGAAAATCGACATGCAATTTTTTACACCAAGGTGGACGTTATGGTATCTGGTGGCCATGATCATTTACCAGCTTTTGCTGCCGGTGTTTGACACGAAAAACAAGCGGCACCGGGTAGCGTATCTGCTTTTATCCATGATGATTGGCATTGTGATTGGTTACAATCCGGATACGGAAAACTTTATGGCAATGTCCAGAATCATGAATTTCCTGCCGTTTTTCTTGGCGGGATATTATGAGAAAGACGGTGGATTTTTCCTTCGTTATGGAAAACAGAGAAATCCGAAAGAGGCAAAAATTGCGACGGCATTTCTGGCAGTTGGAATCATTGCGGGATTTATTCTGATCAGCAGACTGAGTACAAGAAAATTATTCTGGGGAACAGAGAGTTTTGACGGTGGTGTGTATACCTGGTATACACGAATCCTGGCATGGATCATCGCCTTTTTGTGGATATGGATTCTGATTGTATGGGTGCCGACGAGACGGATTCCTGTGATTGAAACCATTGGAAAAAATACGCTGAGTGTTTATCTGTTACATACGATCGTAATTCTGATTCTGATGTATACGCCGTTTAATGACTGGGTATTTAATAAAATCGGATGGCAGTTGTTGATCTCGGTGGGACTGACACTGGGGCTTTCCTGGAATGGATTTGAACGGCTGCTGCGAAAAATTGCGATTCCGTATTACGGAAATCGAAAGAAGTAAATAATAATCAGTGTAAACAGAAAGTACAGGATTGTCCATGAACATCAAATGGAAGTCTAATAAGTAGTGAAATAACAGGAGCACGAATATGCAATATCGATATGACAAAGAAAAAAATCCAGTTTCCATGCTTGCCTTTGGCTGCATGCGCTTTACAAAGGAAAACGGAAAGATCAATCTGGAAAAAGCGGAATCTGAGATTTTGGAAGCGATGAAACTTGGTGTCAACTATTTTGATACCGCTTATATTTACAGTGGCAGCGAAGAAGCCATGGGAAAGATTTTTGAAAAAAATCACTGCCGGGAGCAGATTTACATTGCGGATAAACTGCCGCATTATCTGATCAAGTCTGCGGCAGGTCTGGAAAAGACGTTTCAGGAGCAGCTGCGCAGATTACGGACAACTTACATTGATTTTTACCTGATGCATATGCTGACCAATCTGGAAACATGGGAAAAATTAAAAGGCCTTGGCATCGAGGACTGGATCGCGAAGAAAAAAGCTTCCGGAGAGATTCACCGGATCGGTTTTTCTTATCATGGAAATACGAAGGATTTCTGTGAGCTTGTGGATGCCTACGACTGGGATTTCTGCATGATCCAGTATAATTACCTGGACGAAAACAGCCAGGCGGGACGAAAAGGGCTGCAGTATGCTGCGGCAAAAGGACTTCCGGTGATGATCATGGAACCACTGCGGGGCGGCAAGCTGGTGAATCTGCTACCGGAAGAAGCAAAACAGAAGGTGGCAGCGCATCCATCCGGACGCAGCGCGGCCGAGTGGGCGTTTCGCTGGCTTTGGAATCAGCCGGAAGTGACGGCGGTGCTTTCCGGCATGAATTCCATTGAGATGGTGCGGGAGAACTGCCGAATCGCGTCTGAAACGAAGGCGGGAGCCTTTACAGAGGAAGAGACAGCCTTTGTCAATGAATTAAAGGATGCGATCAATCACAGTATGAAGGTGGGATGTACCGGCTGCGGTTATTGTATGCCATGTCCAAAAAATGTAGATATTCCGGGTACCTTCAGTTTTTACAATCTGATTTACAGTGAGAATAAGAAGACGGCGCGGAAGGGATATATGCAGTGTACGATCTTCCGGCAGACACCGACCAGTGCTTCCCAGTGTGTGGGCTGTGGAAAATGTGAGCAGCATTGTCCGCAGGGCATTCCAATCCGCAAAGAATTAAAGAATGCGTCAAAAGAACTGGAAAACATGACGTATAAGCTGGCGGGGAAGGCAATTCGATTGTTGAAGTTGTGGTAGAAAAACGGAAGATATGGGAATGAAAAAAGAAATGCTCCGAATTCTCTGGCTTGAGAATCCGGGACATTTCTTTTTTGTTTTGTCTAGGTCATTTATAAATTTGAGAAGGTTTAGGTATATGGGTATGTTTTACTAATCTATGGATTTTGAGTGGGTATGTCCGTCAATTAATTGTATTTTTTTAATAATTCCTGTGCGTATTCGATGTGAACATTCTTTTCAGCAACCATCTGTTTTACGATGGCTTCGAGTACGTCACCTTTAGCGCCTGCTGCGGAAGCAATGTTACGTGCATGTAAGGACATGTGTCCACGTTGGATTCCTTCTGTAGCGAGAGCTTTCATAGCGGCCATGTTATTTGCAAGGCCGACAGCAGCAATGATCTGTCCTAATTCAGCAGCTGTTTTTACACCGAGCATGCGGACTGCAACCTGAGCGGTCGGATGTGTTTTTGTTGCACCACCAACGAGTCCGACAGCCATTGGCATTTCAATCATACCAACGAGATCGCCATCTTCGTTTTTCTCCCATGTGGTAAGGGATGTATATCTGCCTTTCATACTTGCGTATGCATGTGCACCTGCTTCAATGGCTCTTGTGTCATTTCCTGTTGCCAGAACGACCGGTGTAATACCGTTCATGATACCTTTGTTGTGTGTAGCAGCACGGAATGGATCAGCAGCAGCAAAAGCGTAAGCATTTAACATTTTATCTACAACTTCTTCACCGCCGATGGCTTCTTTTTTGAAGACGGCTCTTGCGCGTGCAAGACGATAGATTGCAAGGTTGGAGAGGATTCTTAATTCTGCTGTGCCGCCGGTTAACTGCTCGATGAGTGGAGCAACAGCCTCTGCCATTGTGTTGACAGCATTTGCACCCATAGCGTCCAGAGTATCAACAAGAAGGTGTACGATAACCATTGGACCGGCCTGAGAGTCAATGACACGTACTTCTACGTCTCTTGCGCCGCCACCGAATTTTACCAGGGTCGGATCTTTCTGGTTGCAGATCTCAAGAATCTCATCTTTGTGCTCAAGGATTGTCATCTTTGCGACAAACGGTGTCTTTACGTTGATGAGCTGAATCTGGGAAATCATGATGTTTCCGGTGGAAGAAGTAGTGAATCCACCGCCGACACGGGCCATTTTGGCAGCGTTGGAGCATGCAGCGACAACGGACGGTTCCTCAGATACCATTGGGATAACATAATCTTTGCCATTGATGATAAAGTTGATGGCAACTCCCAGCGGAAGAGAGAATTTTCCGATTACGTTCTCGATCATGTGGTCTGCTGTTTCAAGTGTCAGGGCATCACCGGAAGTAATGGTCTGTTTGTCTGCGTCTGTCAGGTTACAGAACTCTGCAACCTCGTTCAGTCTTTCCTCTGTGGAAAGTTTAAAAAATCCGGAATAACTGCTTGTTTTCATTGTAAATATCCTCCTTTGAATTACGTATATATAGTTTTTATTGGATTTGCATTATGCTAATTTACTGGTAGAAGAGTACAGTTTACGTCCAAGAATGCGTTCTACCATGCGCACGGTGCGACGTACTTTTTCTTCGTCGATGCCGGTATCGATTCCCATGGAATTTAACATACCTGCAAAATCTGCTGTTTCGACAAGACCGGTACGAACACCCTGGAAATAGTAATCGCCGCTTCCTTTGACCGGTACATTATCTACGATATTGGCAAGCTGTCCACCGATACCGCCGCAGGAGCAGTCGAATACGGTAATACCTGCCAGTGCAGCAGCCAGATAAGAAGCCATTCCCATGCCACGGACATCGTGGATGTGGAAGGAATGCTTGCTTGTATCCGGATATTTCTCCAGAACTGTCTGGAAGTATTCGTATACCTGTTTCGGGTTTGCGATACCGTCTGTATCGGAATGCTCGATTTCATCAAATCCGATGGAGAAGGTACGGTCATTAAATTCATGCGCACGTTCGATCGGAACAGCGCCGGAGACCGGACAGCCAAAGATCGTGCCAACATTGGCAACAGTTTTCTTGATTCCATGGTCGTGCAGGAATTTGACATTTTTCTCTGCTTCACGGAACAGTTCTTCGTGTGTGCGGTTCATGTTTTTGCGGGCATAAGCCTCGCTTGTAGCCAGCTGACCACAAAGGACACGATCGATCTTGCATCCTTTGTCCAATGCATCTACGACACGTTCACAGGCTTTTGTGTTCAGAGCCAGAGCGGTGTATTCCACATCATCTCTCTGTGGAAGTCCGAGCAGAACGTCCAGGATATCTTTGAACTGTGGTACGTATTTGACGTGGCTGAATGTGCCAACTTCGATTTTTTTAAATCCGGCATCGATCAGCTGGTTTGCAATCCAGAGTTTGGCTTCTGTCTTGACAAATGTTTCTTCGTTCTGAATGCCATCGCGTAAGGTTACGTCAATAATATCAATGTGAGATGGCATTACTGGTTTTGAATTAGACATCATAGTAAAAATCCTTTCTGTAGTTTCGATATACATATATAAAGCAAATATCGTGCCAATTTTTAAGGGCATATTTTGCTTGGGTTTTGAGCTGTAAGTGCCATTCATGGCACTGTTCGGAAATGTTGTAGTGCCATAAATGGCAGCTGTGTCAAAAATGGCAAAGATTGAAAAATCAGGCTTTTCGAATCTCATATTGTGCCAGTTTCCGGTAAAATGTGCGCTTGGACATGCCAAGGGCATCCATGGTCTGCTGCCTGTCCCAGTGGAAATGTTCCAGTGCCCGGATCAGATAATTTTTTTCATATGCTGCGACTGCATCGGCAAGAGCTTCAAAATCTTCCGGATCTTCAGATTCTGCAGGTTCAGCAGGTTCAGCAGGGGGCTGTGGAACAGATACATGTTCTGCTACTGACTTCAGATTCGGAAGATCAGCCGGTTGAATGAGCTCGTTGTGACACAATACAACAGCGCTTTCTACCGTGTTTTGCAATTCTCTGACATTACCTGGCCATGGATAAGAGAGCAGCATCTGATAAATGGCAGGCGAAAAGTGGGTATCTTTCTTATATTTTTTGTTAAATACGGTGAGAAAATGATTGGCAAGCAGGAGAATATCGTTGCCACGTTCCCGAAGTGGAGGGATATAAATTGGGATTACATTCAGTCGATAAAATAAATCAGATCGGAAACGTTTCTCTTTGATTAATTGTTCAAGGGGTTGGTTTGTAGCGGCAATCACCCGCACATTGACCGGGATATTTTTCTGCCGTCCAATTTTTTCGATTTCTCCATTTTGCAGTACACGCAGCAGCTTGGACTGCATGTGCAGGGGCATATCACCGATCTCGTCCAGAAAGATCGTTCCACCATCCGCCAGCTGGAATTTACCAATGCGCCCGTTTTTCTGTCCACCGGTGAAAGAACCGGCTTCATAACCAAATAATTCACTCTCAATCAGTTGTTCCGGAATAGCAGAACAATTGACGGTAATGAACGGTTTGCTTTTGCGCTGACTGCTTTCACGGATAATATTTGTGATCACTTCTTTACCAGTACCGTTTTCACCACGGATCAGTACCGTAGCATCTGTGTGGGCCGCTGTCTGGGCTTTTTCCACACAGTGTAAAAAATCGGGATTTTCTCCGATGACATTCAGATTTTTCCGTGTAGTGATAGAGAGAAGCTGATCATTATAGTCCTGTGCCACATGTGAGAGCTGTTTGATTCTCTGCGACATATTCTGTAATTGGGTATTATCGGTGAAAACAGAAAAGGCACCTTGTATCGTTCCGTTTTGTACCAGAGGATACATACGGGTTGCGACATATTTATTGATCGTTTTGATTAGTTTTATTTCGGCAGTAACGGCCTGACCGGTATGGAGCACATCCAGAAGCTGTGCATCCGGTTCGATCACATTCAGATATTTTCCTAGAACTTTTCCGGCAGGAATGCCAAGGATTTGATGATATGCTTTGTTGACAAAGAAAATACGTTTATCTGTGTCAATTGCTATGATTGCTTCACTCATTTCTTCCAGAAAGGAAATAAAATGAAACGTCTTCTGTTTCTGCAGAATATAAGTGAGCAGATCCTGACGGATTGCACCTACGGACTGACCGTTCTGGTCAGTCACATCAATGTATGTATCCCTTATATGGCTGATTTGAAAGAAGTTCAGATCGATAACAGGAGTAGATTCCTGTAAATGGATCTGTGAGGGTATATTTTTTTTGAGAGGATTCATAATTTCTTTGATAAGCATAGGTGCATACTCCGTCCAGTGGTTTGTATCAAACCAGAGATCTATATTCTAGGAAAATGGGATAAGTGTCAGGAAAATCTACCATTTACAGGATGGAAATTCCGGTTTCCGTTTGCTGTAGAAGGCATCAAGACCTTCTTTTGCGTCTTCACTGGTAAATGCTTTGTAACCGAGGAGTGCCTCTGTTTCAAATGCCTGTTCCAGCGGGATCTCACGCAGTTTTAATACAGATTCTTTGGCTGTCTGTACAGCAGTCGTACTTAATTTAAGGAATTTCTGTGCGAGTTCCATTGCTTTGTCCATAAGCTGATCCGGTTCTACGACATAGTTTAAGATGCCGTAATCCAGTGCTTTTTCTGCATTGATACGTTCTGCTGAAAGAATCAGTTCCATGGCTTTTACATATGGAATCTGGCGGGCCAGACGGACAAGTGTTCCGCCTGCCGGAACGATACCAAGTCCAACTTCCGGAAGTGCAAATTCTGCTTTGCTGGAAGCAATACGGATATCTGTACTGAGCATGATTTCAAAACCACCGCCCATGCATAAACCATTGACTGCAGCAATGACCGGTTTGTAAAGCGGTACATGTTTCAGATGTGCGGCATCCCACTCGTCAATGTAATGTCCCTGATTCAGATAAGGGATAGATTCTGTCAGATCAGCGCCGACGCAGAAGGATTTTGGACCTTCACCAGTCAGGATGCAGACTGCAACGTTCGGGTCTGCAGCAGCACTTTTGAAGGCATTTCCCAGATCTTCATACATCTGAAGGGTTAAGGTGTTCAATTTTTCAGGGCGGTTAAATTTGATGATAGCAATGCCGTCCTTTACGGAATAATCAATGTTGCTCATGTTAGATAACTCCTTTCTCTTTCAGTTCTTTTAAGGTATCTGCGCCATAGCCGAGGAATTCTTCGTATACAGCGATATTGTCCTGTCCGATCTCCGGTGCTTTGCCGGAAGTATCACATGGTGTTTCACTCAGTTTGATTGGATTACCGAATAATTTGCCAGAAGCATTTCCGTAGTGGTAGTCGATAAACATATCACGATAATTTAACTGAGGATCTTCCAGTACCTGATCGATGGAATGGATTGCTGTCAGCGGAAGTTTGGCTGCAAGTGCATCTTGAAGTTCCTGGCTGGTATAGCGTGCCATCCACTCATTCATTTTTGGTAAGATCCGGCGGTTGTAGGTATCAAGCTGGAACCGTTTTGGCATCGTATCGATTTCCGGATCATCCAGAAGTTCCGGTTCTCCGAAGAATTCACAGGTTGTTTTCCAGAAGCGGTCTGTATAGCCGCCGAAGAATACATAGCCGTCTTTGGATTTGAACATACCGTAAGGTCTGCATAACGGATGATCATTTCCGAGCGGTTTCTGTACTTCGCCACCGATGGTATAGTTTGCTACAGCGTTCTCGGTTAAGGCCAGAGAGGAGTCAAGCTGTGCTACATCGACAAGCTGTCCGATACCGGTTGCAGTTGCATGGATGTAAGCGGATAAGGTTCCGATCGCTCCGAAGAATGTGGCTGCAAGGTCACCGATGACCGTTCCGATACGGGTCGGCTGCCCCGGCATTCCGTTCATGGACCAGAGTCCGCTTAATGCCTGACCGCTGTTGTCATAAGCCGGCCATGCGGAGTAAGGACCTTTCTGGCCGTAGCCGGAGATGGCTGTGTAGACCAGTTTCGGATTGTATTCTTTTAATACGGAATATCCGACACCAAGTTTGTCCATGACACCGGCACGGTAGTTTTCTACCAGAATGTCTGCTTTCTGTACAAGTTCAAACAGCATTTCTTTTCCTTCCTGTGCCTTCAGGTTCAAGGTAATTGCCTCTTTGTTTCTGTTGTACTGGGCGAAAAATCCGCTCTGTTTTTTGTCCCCGTCTACCAAAAATGGTTCAAAATCTCTGGTGTAATCCGGATCGGACGGATTCTCGATTTTGATAACACGCGCGCCCAGATCTGCAAGGATCATGGTACAAAACGGTCCTGCAACAACTCTTGTAAAGTCCAGTACAGTTACACCTTCTAATGGTCGATTCATAATAAATACCTCCTGTCTTGTATTTCACTTTATTAATAAGCAAAAGGCATGCCAGAACGAAATTTGGGAGTTTTTGCTGGAAAAAGAAAAGTCGGTGATCGCTATATATAAGGAAGAAAGTAAGGAAAAGCAGGCGGCAGGGCAGCAGAAAAGGGAATACAGAAGGATGGTCGGGCCTGATTTGCTAAAGACCTGGGAGGTCAGTGACAGAAGTGGCAAAAGAAAAGTGCCGTAAATGGCATCAAGTGCCAGAAATGGCACGGTAATGTGCGGAAATAGCGGGAATAAAACTGGCATGTCTTTTGCAGTATATATAAACAACCGAATAAAGAAAACCGCGGATAATTTTATAACGGATTAAAGAGAAAGAGGAGAGACGAAAAAATGAATGATTTTACTTATTATGCACCGACAAAGGTAATTCTTGGAAAAGGAAAAATTAACGAAGTAGGAAAGATTCTGGCAGGGGACGGAGTAAAAAAAGTACTGCTGGTAAGTTACGGTGATGAGAATGCACCACATCTGATCTCTACCGTACAGTCCTTAAGAGATCAGATGAAAGACGCTGGCATTGAGGCTTATGAACTCATGGGAATCAAGCCAAATCCATTGTTATCCACAGCCCAGAAGGGAATTGATACAGTAAAAGAAAATGGAATCGATGCTGTTCTGGCCATCGGTGGTGGAAGCGTTATCGACACTGCAAAATGTATCGTAGCCGGAGCTGTTTACGATGGTGATGTATGGGAGTTCTGGGAGAAAACAAGCGTGATCAAAAAAGCACTTCCATTATATGTAGCCTGCACAATTTCCGGAACCGGTTCTGAGAACAACGGAAATTCAGTCATCATCAACGAGGAACTTGGAAAGAAATTCCTGCTGACATCGGAATATCTGTATCCGAAGACAGCGATCATCGATCCGGAGCTGCAGTACGGTATTCCGGCCAGACAGTTTGCATACAATGTCTGCGATGCATTTTCCCATGTTATGGAACATTATTTTGACGGAGCAGATTCCATGGAGACATCCGATGCCATCTGTGAAGCTCTGATGCTGACATTAAAACAGGAGGCACCAAAGGTAATTGCAGATCCGAAAAACTACGAGGCACGCGCAAACATCATCTGGTGTGCCGCACTGGCATTAAACGGTACACCGAGTATCTGTGGTATGGGCGGAAATGGTGGTGACTGGGGATCCCATGGACTGGACAAAGGACTTGCAATCAATCATGACACCACACACGGAATGGGACTTGCAATCCTCATGCCTGCATGGATGAAATATGTATACAAGAGTGATCTTCCGAAATTCGTTCGTTTTGCAGAGAAAATCTTTGGAATTACAGAGGGAACCGATGAGGAGAAAGCACAGGCTGGTATTGCAGAACTTCAGAAATTCTATAAATCCATCGGTGCACCGCTGACACTCAAAGAGGTTGGTATTACAAGAGAAGATCTTGGACCGATCATCAAAACAATTTGTTTGTTGGCACCGCTGAGCAAAAATATTCAGCCGTTGTACGAAGAGGATATTACAAAAATTATTGACATTGCATTTGAATAATGCAAATGGGGGATTACGCTTATGAATAAAAAAGGAAGATTACCGGCACATACCAGACATGCATTTGTGTTTTTGTGGCTGATCTGGGCGGTGAATGCGATCGGAAGGGAACTGATCAACCGTCTCTCACCGGACATTATCAATACATATCATATTGATGCAACACAGCTTGGACTGGTACAGTCCGGTGCACAGATTGCCATGGCGATCGGATCGATTCCACTGACACTCTGGGCTGACCGGGGCGGTGCAGGATGGGTCAGAAAGAAACGTGCATTTATTGTGGCACTGATTTATCTGGTTCCGGCATTGCTCTGTGGCATTATGGGCTGCTTTTTTGCGGGAGGCGCATTTGCTGTTTTTGCGGTATTGAACATTATCCGTGGATTTGCCAGCGCAGCAGGAGAAAACTGTGAGGTTGGACAGATGCAGGAATGGACACCGAAGGAAAAATCCGGTCTGATGGTAGGTGCACACCACACAGGTTATCCGTGGGGCGTTTTTATCAGCGGTCTGCTAGTTACCTTTATTCTGACCAGATTTGGTTCCGGTGCCTGGGCAACCCCATATCTAATCTTCCCGATTCTGGGATTTGTGATGTGGTTTTTCTGGTTACGCTGGGCAAATAAGAAACACTACGATGAGTTTACACAGCAGAGCAAGGAAAATGGACTTACGCCACCGCTGGGAGAATCTGCAGAGGAGCTTCAGCGTGAGCCGGGAATGTTCCTGCGCATGCTCAAAAACCCGAACCTGCTTTCCCTGTTCATCATTGCCTTTTTATGGATGGTTGCCTATGGCGGCATCAATTACTGGCTGACTCCATATATTACTTTCGTTATGGGACAGGGCGCAGCAGCGGCAGCAAGTCTGTCTGTTGTATTTACCATCACGGGTGGACTGGGTCAGATTATCTGGGGACTGATCTCCGATAAACTTGGCACAAAAACGGTTCTCCAGATTGGATTTATCTGGCTGGCAATCTCATTCTTCCTGTTACGTTTTGCCGGAGCAGGAATCGGAGCACTGATCGGTCTGCAGTTATTATTCGGTATCGCGATCAACGGTATGGCAGCAGTTATGTTTAAGATTTCTGCTGTATCTGCAGAAAAAGGCGGTTCTACCATGGCAAACTCTATCATCACAGCAGGTATGTACCTGGGTGGCGCTGTCGCTACTGCTATCGTAGGTTTTGCGATTACAGCAGGCGGCGGATGGGCTTCCGAGTCCGGATATATGACAGGACTGGCAGTTATCGTAGGCGCAATGATCATTGCAGTTGTTATTATTACATTATTCACCAGAGAGATTAATGGTCCGCGTCGTGGAAAAGATTTTGCATTGGTAAGTATGGAGTCCTGTAACCTTGTACCGGAAAATACAGAAGATACAAAAGAATAACACACGTAGGAGGACAATATGTTAAATGTCTTAGAGATTTCAAGAATGACAAATCACAATGGTCCGGGCTTGCGGACACTGGTTCATTTTAAAGGCTGTCCTTTGAAATGCAAATGGTGTTCCACCCCGGAGTCCCAGGAAGTGTACGATGAAATCGGACTGAATACCGACCGCTGTATTGGCTGCATGGCATGTGCGGCGGTCTGTCCGGAGGGGGCACTGAGCCGGAGCGATGAGGGAAAAGCACGGCTTGACTGGGAGAAATGTACCAGATGCTATCAATGTCTGAAGGAATGTTATCCGCATGCATTAAAGAAATATGGCACACCAATGTCAGAAGGGGAGTTGCTGGAAACAATAAAAAAGGACTATCTGTTCTTTAAAAATTCCGGTGGCGGTGTGACATTTTCCGGCGGAGAGCCAATGATGTTGGTAACTGATGAGATGGTGAATCTGTATCGCAGGACAAAGGAAGCCGGTATTACTATCGGTGTGGATACCACAGGCTGTGTTCCATGGGAAAAC
Source organism: Dysosmobacter segnis (assembly GCA_963659325.1). Classification (GTDB taxonomy): domain Bacteria; phylum Bacillota; class Clostridia; order Lachnospirales; family Lachnospiraceae; genus Eubacterium_I. The sequence continues at coordinate 12,194 of CAVKTR010000016.1, read as the reverse complement.
ATAGAGAGACTGAGTCCCTACATAGACTTTTTCCTGTGGGATGTCAAACATATGGATTCGGATATCCACAGAGCGATCACCGGAGTACCAAATGAACGGATTCTGGAAAATCTCAGAAAGGTGGATGAACAGACGGACATTGACATTTACATCCGGTTCCCGATGATTCCGGGCATGAATTTTACCGAGGAAAATTTGCGGGCAACCTGTGAATTTGTGAAGTCGCTGAGGCATCTTGTCCGGTTTGAACTGGTACCGTTCCACCATATGGGAAAAAAACGGTATCTGTATGCTGGTAAGGAGTATTTGATGGAGAATCAGGAACTGATTCCAGAAGGGGAGTTGTATCATGCAAAGGATATCGTAGATTCCTATGGTATTCCGAACTGCATCAATCACTGATAACAAAAAAATATATATAAATGTACAGGAGGTAATTACATGAATACCAGAAAAGTAGCAGACGTCAATCAGGTTGGGTCCTGGCAGGAGTATTTTGACCGCACATGCAGTGACAGAGTAAAAATGGCAATCGACAGAGCAGTCCGTACCCCGGAGATCTGTCTGGAGCATGCAAGAGCTGAGATCGCCGTACACGAAGAAACAGACGGTAAAGTGCCGAGAGTCATCCAGAGAGCGCTGATCTTCAAAAAATACCTGGAAGACCGCACGATCTTCATTCAGGATGGAGAGCTTATCGTCGGGAATGTAAACAGTAAAGTACGTGGTTCCACAATCGTAGGTGAATTGTATGCCAATACCATGGATGTGGAACTTGGAGATCCGGAAAGAGATTATGCGATCCGTTCCAATGACCGCCACAACATCACGGATGAGGAACGCAAAGAATTACGTGAAGTGATTATCCCTTATTTCAAGGGAAGAACTGTAGCAGATGCGATTTATGCTGAAGCAGATGCAGAAGTTACCGAATATGGATTCATGGGAAGCGCAAGCTGTAAACATATCCCGGTATTCTCTGATCTGATGATCTATGCAGATGCAGGTCATCTGCTTGCAAACTATGAAAAAGTGCTGAAAGTCGGATTAAAGGGTATCCGTGAAGAGGCCATGTTCTATAAAGAGAAAGCAGCAGCATCTTATATTCATTTTGAGAAAAAAGAGAAAGCAGATTTCTATGAGGCAGTGATCATTTCTCTGGATGCAGCAATCGCACATGCACAGCGTTATTCTGATCTGGCAAAGAAAATGGCAGCAGAGGAAAAAGACCCGACACGTAAGGCAGAATTAGAAGAAATCGCAAGAATCACAGCAAAAGTTCCGGCGGAACCGGCAGAAACCTGGCATGAGGCATTACAGTCCGTATGGATGCTGCAGACACTGATCCTGTGTGAGCAGATCAATTATGCAGATTCCTTTGGTACCTTTGATCGCTATATGTATCCGTATTACAAAAAATCTGTGGAAGAGGATAAAGCCATCACAAGAGATCAGGCGCAGGAGCTTCTGGAGTTATTCCTTGTAAAAACAGCAGAGTATACACAGCTGTACGATTATGAATCCGCACAGTATCAGGTTGGCTTCCCGATTTCTCAGAACCTGCTCCTTGGCGGACAGGCAGAGGATGGAAGCGATGCCTGCAACGAAGTAACCATGCTGACACTGGAAGCAGATGAGCAGGTTGGTCTGATGCAGCCGGAGCTGGCCTTCCGTATCTGGGAAGGAACACCGGAGAAATATCTGAAGAAAGCAGTAGAAACCGTTCGTCTTGGTCGTGGTAAACCAAAATTCTATGGTGACAGATGTGCGCTTGAAATGCAGCATAAGGCTTATCCGAATATTTCAATGGAAGAACTCAGAAACTATGCCGTTATCGGTTGTGTAGAGATTGCATTACCACATATTACAATGGAGCACAGCTTCTGTGGTGTACAGAACATGGCAAAAATTCTGGAACTGACTATTCACAACGGAAAATGCGCTTGCTGTGGCAAACAGATCGGACCGATGACCGGAGATCCGAGAACTTTCGAATCCATGGAGCAGTTCAAAGATGCTTTCCGTCAGCAGACATTCCACTGGGCACGTATCATGTGCAGAGCGGTTGCAACGGAGATGGAAGTACAGGGAAGAATGAATATGGTTCCGTTTGCATCTTCACTCATCGAAGGACCTCTTCAGAAAGGAAAAGATCTGATCCAGGGTGGTGCAGAATATACTTCTTATGGTCTGATGATCGCAGGATCTGCAAACACCGGTGATGCCCTGGCAGTTATTGACCAGTTGATCTTCCGTGAGAAGAAAATTACCTGGGATGAGATGATCGAAGCGCTGAAGGATGACTGGGAAGGACATGAGCGTCTGCGTCAGATGGTAATCCATGAGGTTCCGAAATATGGTAATGACAATGACTATGTAGATAATTATGTAGCATATGTTCAGAATGTATGGTATGACGCAGTAGATTGGGTAAATACACAGAATGATCTGCTTCCGTCCTATGGTGGAAGATTCCGTGGAACATCCGCAATGGCAAATCAGGGATCTGCCATCGGCGCGATCACAGGTTCCCTGCCGGATGGATTTATCGGTGGAACCCCTCTGGCGGATGCAATGTCACCGGTACAGGGACGCGATGTAAACGGTACCACAGCGGTATTGAAATCCATGAGTAAGCTGCCTCTGGCAAGATATGAGATGGGTGCACTCTTAAATCAGCGTCTGACACCGCAGATGCTTGCAACAGAGGAAGATCTGGATCGTTTTGTAACCTATCTGCGTACCTTTGAAGAGCTTGGTCTGTTCCATATCCAGTTCAACGTTATCAGCAGTGAGAACCTGATCGCAGCACAGAAGGAACCGGAGAAATATCAGGATCTGCTTGTTCGTGTTGCAAGTTATGTATCCTACTTTATCGAGCTGGATCCACGTACACAGAATGATATCATCAATCGTACACAGCAGGATAACTGGTAAAAGATACAGAAGATAACATGTTGGAGACAACAGAAGGGGGATTTTTATGACAACGACAGTATTACTTTCTGCCATTGGTATTGTATTGGGTATTGCAGTGCTGTTTATCATGGCATTCAAGGGATTCCATAACGTTTATGTTGCTGTGTGTGCAGTAGCGGTTATGGCATTGTTCAGCCAGTTAAGTCTGGGTGAAGAGATTATGGGACCGATGATGGGACAGGTAGGAGACTATATTAAGAGTTATTATCTGCTGTTCCTTGGCGGTGCTGTACTTGGTGCGATTTATAAATGCACCGGAGCCGGAAGTGCCATTGCGGACGGACTGATCCGTCTGTTTGGTGTAAAACGCGCAAATCTTGCGATCATGGTATTTGGATGGCTGGCTATCATGGGTGGTATTCAGTCCTTCGTAGCAATTTTTGCGGTATATCCGATCGCACTTCGCTTATATGAAAAAGCAGGCTACAGTAAATCCATTATGCCGGCGGTATTATGCGGATCCATGTGGACCATTGGTCATACATCACCGTTTGCACCGTCTGTACCGAATCAGATCGCACAGGATGCGCTTGGTACATCAAACAGTGCGGGCTGGCTTCCGGGTATGATCTTCGTACTTGTTGCAGGTGCATTGATCCTGTTTTATAGTAATCGTGTTGCAAACAAAATGAAAGCAAATGGAAGCGGCTTTGATGCCTATGAAGATCTGAAATCCGTACAGGTGGAAAATCTGCCAAATATCTGGATTTCGCTGCTTCCAATCGTACTTGTATTTGTTCTGTATAATTTTGTACATCTGGATGTTACCGTTTCCACATGGGCGGGTGCGATTCTTGGAATGGTTGTATTCTGGAAGAGAAAGACAGGCGCTGAATGGATGGAAGAACTGAAAGGCGGCGCAGTGGACGGAACAAGTGTTATCATCAGTACTGCTCTGGTTGTTGCCGTAGGTGCTGTAATCGCGGAGACACCGTTCTATTCTTTCCTGATGGGATGGATCACAAGCATTAACATGAATCCATATATTTTATGTGTACTGGCAACTGCTATTTTCGCAGCTGTTACAGCCAGCGGATCCGGAGCACTTGCAATTGTATTTAAACTGCTTGGACCTTTGATGAAAGATTATGCAGCAATGGGCTATAATCTGAACTTTATCCACAGATTAACGGTACAGTCTGTAAGCTGTCTGGATTCTCTGCCACACTGCGGTCCGTTGATCGGTGTATTCCAGGTTTGTAAAGTAAGCCACAAAGAAGCATATAAGCATGTTTTCATAACAACGATCATTATTCCAATGATTGTATGCTATGGTGTGGAGTTACCGATCTGTATGATTCTTGGTGGAATCTAATCGGAAGTAAAAGATGACAGAGTCAGTTGTTTGAAAATGTAATCAATGATCATAAGTGGATTGCCGCTATTTGATTTATTTAGAAAAACTTTGTTGCAGGTGGTGGCAAGGCTACCTGTAGCAAAGTTTTACTTTATACAAAAAAAGATAGCAATATTTCCTGAAATAGAGTAATATAATGTTAAATGTTCTACATTACAGGAGGAAAACTATTATGAAGATGCTTCAGAATGAATTACCGAAAGCATCCATTTCGGAAATTATCATACAGAAAATTACAGATGCACTGATCAGTGGAGAGTTGAAACCGGGGGATAAGATCCCGACAGAAATGGAATTTAGTGAGAAGCTTGGGGTCAGTAGAAATGTTGTCCGTGAAGCCATTAAAGTACTGGTGGCCTTTGGCGTACTGGAAATCCGCCGGGCAGAGGGAACTTTTGTGGTTCAGGATTATAACAGCAAGTTGATGAGCCCGATGCTTTACGGTCTGATCCTGTCGGATCATTCCATCGCAGAGTTGCTGGAGTTTAAGCTGGTCAATTCTATGTCCAATCTGTATCTGGCCATTGAAAAGGCGACAGAGGAAGATGTTAAACGGCTGAAAGAGGCTAATCTGGCATTTCGCAGGGAACTGAATCAGGAAAACGTGGATATCCACCGGGCGTATGAAGCAACAGAAGTATACAAAGACATTCTGACAGAGATCTGTCAGAACCGGATGATCAGTCAGCTGGAAGATTTTGTTCATCAGATTGCGATTTCCACACGCTATGATGCTATCAAATATGGACTGGAGCATGACTGCCGATATGATCTGGCAGACAATTATGACGAGGAGATTGCCATCATTGAAGCACGGGACAAAGCAGCAATTCCGGCATTTATCACAAAAAGACATGAGTTATGGAAAAAGAGCCTAATGTAAAAATTGTGAAACTTTTACAATTATCAGAAAATTTAAAATATCCTCTTTTCAATTAATGTTGAATGTAGTACAATGAACATACAACATAACAAGACGATGCGACTTGAAATGGGGGAATGTTTTGTGAAAGAAAATAAAAATCGACTGAGCAGCAGGGATCTTAATTTTCAAAATATCATAAATCAGGCAGAAATGGTTGCAAAGACAGATGCCGCTGTATTGATCCGCGGAGAGAATGGTTCCGGAAAAGAGGTACTGGCAGATTTTATCCATCAGAACAGCTTACGGGCAGATAAGCCGATGATCGTTGTAAATTGTGCATCCATCCCGGAAGCACTGATCGAGAGTGAACTGTTCGGTTATGAGGAAGGCAGTTTTACCGGAGCAAAAAAAGGTGGAAAACCTGGTAAGTTTGAACTGGCAGAGGGTGGAACCATTTTTCTGGATGAAATTGGCGATATGCCTTATTCCATGCAGGCAAAGCTTCTGCGTGTGCTTCAGGAAGGTGAGATCGAAAAAATCGGACGCCAGAAAAAAGTACCGGTGAATGTGCGGGTAATCGCAGCGACGAATCAACCGTTGGAGGAATTGATCGAGGAAAAGAAGTTTCGTATGGATCTGTTTTTCCGACTGAATGTGGTGTCTTTTGTTATCCCGCCATTACGGGCAAGAAAGCACGACATTGAAGATCTGAGTTTGATGTTTTTACGGCAGTTTAATGAAAAGTATCAGAAAAAGGTACAGATGACCTCAGAAGTACAGCGGATGCTACAGAGCCTTCCGTGGCCGGGAAATGTCAGGGAACTGCGCAACTGCATGGAATCATCCGTGATTATGTGTACTGGTGACAAACTGACCTGTGAGGAATTACCGATGTATGAAATGCAGAAGGTAAATATACAGGAAACAGTGGAGCAGATGCAGGAATGTCCGGAAGAACCGATTCGGTTTCAGTCCTATTTTACGGAACATCCAGAGGCAGAACAGGCAGTGGATTCTGTGACAGATCTCAAAGATGAATTAAACCGCTATGAGCAGTTTCTGATCCGCGCTATGATCATTCATTGTGGCGGAAACAAGGAGGCTGCAGCAAAAAAACTGAATATCAGCAAACGTAGTCTGTACCGCAAGCTGATCTGAGAAACATAAAGCAAAAAGCATAGATGATGTGGAATCCAGACAGGGTTCCACATTTTGCATTTTATTTTAATTAGGAAATGGCGTTGAATGTTCTATCAGACAAAAGTATTTTGTGCAGACGATGAACATTCGCACGAGAAGAAATTTACAACAGAGGTTGAGTATTTATTTTTATCATAAGGAGGACGTATGAGAGATTTTAGTTTCAGTACACCAACAAAAATCCATTTCGGGGAAACTGCCAATCGTAACGTGGCAGAAGAATTAAAAAAAGATAATATCAAAAAAGTGCTGGTTGTTTTTGGAGGAAACAGCCAGAATCTTACCATGGAAAAATTGTACATAGACATTTTGGGACAGTTGGAATTAAACGATATAGAGTCCGTGGTGCTGCGGGGAATCACACCGAACCCCACACTGGAACAGGCACAAAGCGGCATTACATTTGCCAGAGGGGAACAGGTAGATGCGGTGCTGGCTATTGGCGGTGGAAGTGTCATTGATACGGCAAAATGTATTGCAGCCGGAGTTTTACATGGCGGAGACATCTGGGATGTCTATATGGGACGGGAGCGGCTGAAACGTGCATTGCCGGTGTATGTGGTGCTGACACTTTCAGGAACCGGATCGGAAAACAATGGAAATTCTGTCATATCCGACAAAGGACATGGTGTGAAAAAGCTGCTGGTGTCAAACGAGCTATATCCTAAAACGGCATTTATTAATCCAACAGTGCAGGAGACTGTGCCACCGCAGGTATTTGCCGCATGCTGTATGGATGCCATGTGCCATATCATGGAATTTTATTTTGACGGTGGAGAAGCATTGGAAGTCAGTGATCAGATGGCAGAAGCACTGCTTCGTACCATGATCAAAGAAGTGCCACAGGTGCTGCAGCATCCGGAAGACTGGAAAGCGCGGGCATCTGTTATGTGGGCAGCTTCTCTGGCACTGAACGGGGTGCCATCCATTGTTGGACTTGGTGGAAAAGGCGGAGACTGGAGTTCCCATAATCTGGAAACTGGTCTTTCCATTTTGAAAAATACAACCCATGGAACTGGTCTTGGAATTTTATTCCCGGCATGGATGGAATATGTTAAAGATTCCTGTGAAGCAAAAATGGCACGATTTGCAAGAAATGTATTTGACGTATCCGAGGAAAATGATGCCCGTGCAGCGGAAAAAGGAATCCGCAAATTGAAGGCATTTTTCGTATCCATCGGCTGTCCGGCTTCGCTGGAAGAACTGCGGGTTCAGGAGAGTGAACTGGAAAAAATCGCAGATATTATCAGTGTGTTCCTTCCGATGGGACGGGTGAAACGGTTGAAAAATCTGGATGTGGCGAAAATCTTGCAGTGTGCGTATTAAGGGAAGAAATGAAATGTAAATAGCAAAATATTTTAAAAACAAGGAGAAAATGCGTATGCAAAAATATGACAATGAAGTATGGATACCGGCACATAATTCTGACAGTAAACCATTTCAGGAGTATGCACGATTTTTTACAAACATCAGAGACAGTTTTGTAGAGGATCCGGATCTTTCCGTGGATGAACTAAGAAGGATGTTCGATCACTGGGGAGATAGTTGTAAAGAACCGGGAGATGTCGATTATATTGAATTTACGGCAGATGGTGTCAAATGTATGTGGATGATTCCGCATGGCTGTGATGATGATAAGGTCATTATCAGCATGCATGGAGGTGCTTATAAAAACGGAACCATGTACAGCCACAGAAAACTGTATGCACATCTGGCGAAAGCGGCAAATTGCAGAGGATTGATGGTGGATTACCGCAGAATTTATGATTATGACTGGCCGGCGCCGTTAGATGATGTATTTACAGTGTATCAGTGGCTTTTAAAAGAGGGGTATCAGGGAAAAAATATTGCATTTACCGGTGATTCCGCAGGTGGTGCGCTTTCTGTAACTGTGCCATTGAAAATCAGAGAAGCAGGGTTACCAATGTGTGGTGCATCCATGCCGATTTCTCCGTGGGGAGATCTGGAGGGAATTGGACCAACTTACGCAGTAAATGACAAAGATATTGTAAACAGCAAAGCGCTTGTGGCAGGTATGGGGCAGGAAGTTGTTGGCAAAAACACAGATATCCGAGATCCGTATGCAGCGCCGAACTATGCTACTGATCTTCGAGGGCTGCCACCAATGTACATACAGGTTGGCGGTTATGAAAACTTTCTGGATGATGCCAGGATCATAGCGGAGAATGCGAGAAAATCCGGTGTTCGGGTAATTTTGGAAATCGTAGAAGAAATGCAGCACAGTTTTCAGATGCTGGCTGGTTATGCACCGGAAGCTGATGAAGCGATTGCCAGACTGGCAGCCTGGTTGAAGGATATCTGGAAATAGAGAATATGAATATTTTGGAAAGCTGTCCGCATCAAAGATGCGGGCAGTTTTTAATTGGTAAAAGTGAAAATATCAAATAAGAATGAAAAACAGTTTGTATATCATGGGTTTATTGACACCTTTTTATATTGCTGATATTGTAACAACAAATAGTGCAACGAATGTGGAAAGGAAAATCACGATGGAGTATATGTTTATGCATCAGAACATACCCGTGGCAGAACTTGAAATGGATGAATCTACAGGGTTGATTCGAAAAGTAAATCAGGTATTTGTGCCAGAGCATTTGCCTACTGGCATTTCTGTAAAAAAGGATGGTGTAGATCGTGCTGCACTTTATGAGTGGTGGGCGGATCGTTCCATACCGATGAATCGTGCAGGTGTGTCTGTGGCAATGAAAAAGCTGCAATTATCGGATATCAGGCAACTTGTTTTGAAGTCCTTTGGATTAAGTCTGTCAGATCAATATTGGATCAAACCGGCGGGGCAGGAGCTATTCTGGGAACAGATAAATTTCTTTGAACATTCTTTTTCAGAGGACGTAGGAGATGCATTGTTTGGAGTGAAAAAACAAGATACAGAACAGGAAATAGATTTTGTTTCTCCAGACAATACCACGGACGGATATTTGAAAAAGAGATGGAAGATCATAGATGGGAAACGTTATTTGTTAAAAGACGGCAGCCAGCCACTTTTTCAACAACCGTTTAATGAGGTGATCGCGTCAGAACTGATGCAGCGTCTTGGGGTCAGACATGTTCCGTACACGTTGCTATGGGAAAATGGAAAGCCATACAGCGTGTGTGAAGATTTCCTGACAAAAGACACGGAACTTGTTACTTCCTGGCGGATCATGAAAACGCAAAAACAGGCAAATAGTACATCTGTCTATCAGCATGTACGCAATTGCTGTGCAGATCTTGGCGTAGATGTGACCACAGATCTGGATCAGATGATCGTTGTTGATTATCTGATTGCCAATGAAGACCGTCATTTGAATAATTTTGGGCTGATTCGAAATGCAAAAACGTTGGAGTGGCTTGGCAGCGCACCGATTTTTGACAGTGGTTCATCTCTGGGGTATGACAAACTAATTTGGGATATCAAATCCGGATGGGGCATTACCTGTAAGCCATTTAAGCGGCACCATGAGAAACAATTACAGTTGGTGACAAATTTTGATTGGATTGATTTTTCAAAACTGAAAGATATCAAGGAAATGATTTACTATATTATGCTTGAAAAACCAGAATGTGAGTATTTTGATGAACGACGTGTGATGGCGATTGCAGATTCGGTAGAGAATCGTATTCAGAAACTGAAGAAAGTGGCAGCAGGTGTTTCTGGAAAAACAGTAAATATAAATGTGCAAAAGTCTACACAGGATGACGTGGAAAAGAACATAGCAGAAGATTATACAGGAAAAAATAAAGAAGCATAATGTAATGTCATATAGAAAATGTCCGTGTCAAAAGATGCGGATATTTTTTTGTATTCTGTTTTGAAATTCATTGACTGACAGTCAATGAAAAGATATAACAAGTACAGCAAAGTTATCACAAGCGAGGAAATCATGATGAACAATCGTCAACTGGCAGCCTTGGAAACAAAACGAAAGCTGATGAATGCAGCGCAAAAGCTGATCTGCGAAAAAGGATTAACGGACACTTCGGTGGAACAGATCACAGAAACTGCCGGTGTTTCCAAAGGCACCTTTTACACGTATTTTAAGAAAAAAGAAGATATCGTGCTGGCACTCAGCAGAGGCATGTTCGGGGAAATTCTGGAGCAGGCAAAGTCATTGGAAGGCACATTCTTAGAAAAGCTGGAATTTTATATGGTGAATTTTTCCGGTTATATCGAGCAGGGCAGTGTGCAGATGGCGCAGGAGTGGGTGAAAAATGTGGTAAATCCAAATCTGGTGACGGATTCCTTTGATAAAAATAAGCTGCAGGCGGATCTGAAAGATATGCAGGAATTATTTTTCTATGGCATGGAACATGGATTGCTGAAAAACGATTTTCCGGTGGAAGATTTTTCAAAAATGCTGGTGGATGTTCTGTATGGCGAGATGCTTTGCTGGTGTATGAGCGACGGTGCGTACAGCTTTCGGGAGCGCACGCAGGAATACTGTAAAAACTATTTAGTGACGTTGATACAGCCATATCTGAAATAAATGGTGCATGGATTTTATATAAAAATCCATTATCTGTTTGTGTGCGTTGTAGCTATTCAGATATGTTGTTATAGATGAAAGAGAAGCTTTGTGTATAAAAAATAGCAGGAGGAAAAGGATTATGAGTTATTTAGGTGAAGACATTCGAAAACTTGGATTTGGTCTGATGCGTCTGCCACAGACAGACGGCGTTATTGACGTGGAGCAGACCAAAGAAATGGTAGATCTGTTTATGGATGCAGGATTTACTTATTTTGATACTGCATGGGCTTATGCAGGTTCCGAAGATGCCATCCGTCAGGCATTAGTAGAGCGTTATCCGCGTGAGAGCTACCAGCTGGCAACAAAAAATGCGGCATGGATCAACTGCAAGACAAAAGAAGAAGCATATGCGCAGTTTGATACCTCTTTAAAACAGACCGGCGCAGGTTATTTTGATTTTTATCTGCTGCACAATCTGGGCGAGGCAAGAACCGAATATTTTGACAAATTTGATATGTGGAACTGGGTAGCAGAGAAAAAGGCAGCAGCTCTGATCAAACACGTAGGTTTTTCTTTCCATTCTACACCGGAAGAACTGGAAGCAATTTTAAAAGAACATCCTGAGATGGAATTTGTACAGCTTCAGATCAACTATGCAGACTGGGAGAATCCGGCCATTCAGTCCAGAGGCTGTTATGAAGTAGCAAGAAAATATGGCAAACCGGTCATCATCATGGAGCCTGTAAAGGGCGGTATGCTGGCAACTCCGCCGGAATCCGTTGTAAAAGTATTAAAAGATGCAGAACCGGAATCATCTGTTGCGTCCTGGGCGGTTCGTTTTGCGGCAAACCTGGAAGGCGTGATCACTGTATTATCCGGTATGAGCAACGTGGAGCAGATGAAAGATAACCTGTCCTATATGAAAGACTTTAAAGGCCTGAATGACGCTCAGATGCAGACCTTAAAACAGGCGCAGGAAGAATTGAACAAGATTCCGCTGATTCCATGTACCACCTGCAATTATTGTGCAAAAGTCTGTCCGATGCAGATCGGTATTTCCGGTTCCTTCACAGCGATGAATTATCTGACTCTGTACAGCGATAAAGATATGGCGGTACATCAGGAAAACTGGCTGGTAGGCGGTCATGGACTGAAACGTGCGAATGAGTGCGTGAAATGTGGAAAATGCGAGGAAGCATGTCCGCAGCATATTCAGATTCGTGCAGAACTTGAGAGAGTCAGCGAAGAACTTTTGAAATAATTCATAAGGAAAGTATCAGATTCAGAGTAGAGAAAAAGAGCAGTT
>CAVKTR010000015.1:0-45913 GCA_963659325.1 Dysosmobacter segnis | reverse complement strand
GTGTGGAAAAAGTGTGCCTGTCAGTCGTTGCATTATGCCGGAAAACTGGTATAATGATAAAATAATGCTTTAGTTACATTTAGAAAAAAGGGGTAAACGCAGTGAAAGCAAGAAAAAAAAGAGAGACAATGATCATTATTCTGGTGGTGTGCATTGTGGTTGTGGCAGCAGTGGCCGGTATGTTTGGCCGAAAAGCTTATGCAAAACACAAAGAGGCACAGCGGCAGGAAAAAGTTGATGCAAAACTTGATGAAATCCAGAATTTAGGTGATGCGTTTGATAAAGCGAGTGACCGAAATGCGAAACTTCAGGCGTTAAAGGATACGGAAGGAAGTTATGCTGAATATCAGAAACATGAAGGAATCATCAATGATTGTATCAAGCTGTATGAGTCTATACTGGAAACAGAACGCAAGTATTTTGAAGATGATTACAATAATACGATCAAGACGAATAGTGTGGAAGATATCAATGCGGAGACAGACAAGGATAAGTTAAGCACACTGGTTACGACACTAACAGATTTGAAAAAAACAATCCAGATTGAGTATGATACTTACAGTGTGGTAACAGAAGATACGTATAATGAGCTGAATACGACCATCGACGGACTGATCACATCCTATACGGAACGTGTAGCAGCTATTGATGGCGATACTGCAACAAAACAGCAGGAAGAAGCGCAGCAGGCGCAGGAAGCAGAAAATCAGAAACAGCAGGAAACAACAACGAAGAAGACTGAGACTACAAATAGCAATAGTAACAGCAATAGCAATAGCAACAGTAGCAGTTCACAGACAACGACTACTACGAAGAAGAAAAAAAATACATCTTCTTCAAGTTCCGCAAGCTCCAGTAACTCAAATTCCAGCAGCTCAAGTTCTTCCTCAAGACCGAGTAGCAGTAGTAGTTCTTCAAACTCTGGAAATTCCAGCAGCAGTTCCAACAGCAGCTCTAACAGTAGCTCAGGAAACAGCAATACTGGAAATTCTAGTAGCAGCTCATCCAATAACAGTTCTTCCGGAAATCAGAGTAACAGCAATTCCGGCGGACTTGGAAATGAAGAAGGCGGATACTGGTATATTGATGAAGAAACCGGTGAATTATATAACTAATATCATTTGTTGAGTTTTTCTATCTTGTAAAAGTGATTTCGTATGAGCTGAAAGCTACTTTATGTGTGGGAAGCGGTACGGGAGATACACAGCCAAAAGCGGTAGAAAATCAATTGGAAAAGACATCTGCAGATATAGCACTTCAGATTCCAATTAACAGTGCACCATCCATGAAGATTAGTGGCACAGATAAGGTTTTGACTAATACGGATTCATTACAGATTCATATTAAGCATACAGTCAACCTGAATGACTATTCGGTTGAAGCTGTGATCCAGAAAATGCAGGATGGAGAGTATAAAGGGGATAATGGAAGAATTACCATAGATGCTTCTGATAAAAATTACACTTTAGGATTACAATCAACTACAGGTGCAGGAAGTTACAGAGTATGTATTGTTATAACAAATAAAAATGGCAACACAGTACGTCTGTTGTCAGAAGAACCATATTATTATTTTATCGTGCAGTAGCATAAATATGGATTTTTAAGATGTGAGAAAAGTGAGGGAGAGATATCACATAGTGGTGTCTGCCCCTCGCTTTTTCAATTTTGAAATAAGCAAGAAGATAACAGTATATTTAAAATGAAACGTTTAGTAGTTTATCTCCGATGCTACACAGAAAAAGCATTGGGGAGAAGGCATCGGAGAAAACGTCGGAGAAACGTCGGAGAAGTTCGGTATAAGTTCGGAGATAATTCGGAGTAAGTTCGGAGATAATCCACAGAATATGAGAGCATTTTGTATTATATATCCAAATTACCAGACACTGTCTGTTAATTTGCTATGTTTGTGCTATATTTGAAAATTTATGCATTTCAGTGCAAAAAAATACCAAATATAAAAAGTTTTTGCATTTGAGTGCATAAACTTGAAAAAAACAAAAGTTTATGCTATGCTTCTGTAACAAGGAGGACTGCAAAATGATTGATACTCATGAACTCAAAAAAAGAGATTTATATTTGAATAAGATTATTGCATTCCAGGATACTGAGCCTGTAAAGGTTGTTACTGGAATTCGTAGATGTGGCAAATCCAGTTTGCTGAAATTAATGACTTTTCATCTGAAGGAAAGCGGTATTGCGGATGAGCAGATTCTTGAAATGAATTTTGAATCCTATGCGTTCAAAAATATGGATAGTGATTCTTTTTATGAATATGTCAGATCACATATTATACCGGATAAAAGAATGTATCTTTTTTTTGATGAGGTTCAGCGTGTGCCTGATTGGGAAGACGCTGTTAATTCTTTTCGGGTTGATTTTAACTGTGACATTTACGTCACAGGTTCGAATGCTTATATGCTGTCCTCTGAGTATGCCACTTATTTATCAGGAAGATGTGTGGAAATAAAAATGCTTCCATTGTCTTTTGCAGAGTTTCTGACTTTTCATGATTTTGAAATCCGGGAAACGAAAAGTGCACTGGGTGGAACCCGCAAACAGGTTTTTGATAAAACAGGAGAGCGTTATGAGCTTCGTGAGGTTTTTGACGCCTATATGCGGTTTGGAGGAATGCCGGGTATTGCTGATGTAGGATTAGATCAGGAGAAGGCATTTGTATTGCTTGAGGGTATATATTCGACTGTAATCATGAGAGATATTCTGGAACGGGAGAATCGTCGGGGACAGAAAAAGATTACGGACCCTGTTCTATTGAAAAAAATTGTTATGTTTCTTGCAGATAATATTGGCAGCAGCATATCTGTAGCAAATATTGGAAATACGCTGGTGAACGAAGGATTGCTTGAAGATGGCAGACGAAAAGGAGCACCAAGCGCCCATACCGTTCAGGCTTATGTAAACGCATTGTTGGAGTCCTATTTTTTCTATGAAATCAAAAGGTTTGATATCAAAGGAAAAGAGTATTTGAGAACGCTTGGAAAATACTATATTGTAGATATTGGGCTCAGAAATTATCTGCTTGGATTCCGGGACCGTGATAGCGGTCATGCGATCGAAAATGTGGTTTATTTTGAACTGCTTCGCCGGGGATATGATGTTTCTATTGGAAAAGTTGACAATGCTGAGGTGGATTTTATTGCAACAAAGGCTGATGATAAAATTTATGTTCAGGTTACGGAGTCAATGACAAGTGAAGACGTTCGTAAGCGGGAACTGGCGCCACTTCAAAAAATCAGTGATAATTATGAAAAAATCGTTCTTTCTATGAATCCGGGGATGGATACTTCTTATGAAGGAATAAAATCTATTAATTTGATTGAATGGTTGATTACAGAATAAAGGTAAAATTATAAAACGGAGAAAAGTGATTTGAGAGGTCATTTTTCTTCGTTTTTGTGTTTTCGTATAAAGATCCAAAAACAGCAGATAATGTAAGTGAGAAAACTGATTTATTTTTGGAAAGGAAACGAAAAATTATGGCTGTTTATCTGGAAATTGTGGATGTATATGCGAGAGAAATACTGGATTCCCGGGGAAATCCAACGGTGGAGACAGAAGTGAAAGTAAAGGATGGAAATCATATTTTTACCGGGCGGGCAAGTGTCCCGTCCGGAGCCAGCACCGGGGAACATGAGGCGAAGGAATTGCGGGATACGGATTCGAGACGGTATCACGGAAAAGGTGTGCATCAGGCGGTGGTCAATGTTAACGACCGAATCAAAGCGGTAGTGATTGGAAAAGATGCAACGAATCAGGTTTTGATCGATCAGATTCTGAACTGTACGGATGGAACGGAAAATAAATGCAATCTTGGGGCAAATGCGACATTATCTGTATCTATGGCCTGTGCAAAAGCTTGTGCAAAAGCACTGAATCTGCCACTGTTTCGCTATCTTGGCGGTGTGTATGGGATTCGCATGCCGATTCCGATGATGAATATTTTAAATGGCGGACGTCACGCGGACAATACCGTGGATTTTCAGGAGTTTATGATCATGCCGGTGGGCGCACGGGATGATGATGGCAACTTTATTTTCCGGGATGGACTGCGCTGGTGCGTGGAAATTTATCATACGTTAAAATCAATTCTGGAAAAAGACGGTTACACAACCTCTGTGGGGGATGAAGGTGGTTTTGCACCGGATCTGAAAAATGCAGAGGAAGTATTGGATTACCTGATGCGGGCAGTGAAGGAAGCAGGTTATGAGCCGGGCAGACAGATCGCCTTTGCATTGGATGTGGCAGCAAGCGAACTGTACAATAAAGATTCCGGATTTTATGATTTCCCGGGAGAAACACGGCTGAAGCTGGCAGAGTTGATGGCGAAAGGAAATCAGTGCGAGAGCAATTCCGCGCAGGAAATCCTGCATTCGGATGAACAGAAACTGCCAAAAGCGGAGACGGCAGGCATGCTGGCAGATACGATTTCGCTGTCTGTGCATCGGACAACGGAAGAGATGATCTCTTATTATGAAAAACTGATCAGCAAATATCCGATCGTGTCCATCGAGGACGGTCTGCAGGAAAATGACTGGGAAGGATGGAGCGAGATGACCAGGCGGATCGGTGATAAGGTGCAGTTAGTCGGAGATGACTTATTTGTGACCAATCCGAAGCGGTTAAAACAGGGTATTGCACAAAAAGCGGGAAATGCGATTCTGATCAAGGTAAATCAGATCGGTACGTTATCCGAGAGCTTTGAGGCAATCGTGCTGGCAAAACGAAATGGATATCAGACCATTGTTTCGCATCGCTCCGGTGAAACGGAAGATCCGATGATCGCGGATATTGCTGTGGCGTTAAATTGCGGGCAGATCAAGACCGGTGCACCATGTAGAGGAGAACGGACGGCGAAATATAATGAACTTTTGCGGATTGAGGAAGAAGTCTGCGAGAGATAAATTCTTTATGCGGATGTAAAGTGATTCTGAGAAGAATATACCAGTTTACTTTGAACAGAATTTTGCAGCAAATCCCGTGGGAATTCGACTTGTATAGTGAATGCATAAAACTTAGGCAAAACTTACTCCTAGTTTACTTGTCCCGGAAATTAAGATGTGATACACTAAGCAGAGCTAAACTTGAGTAGAAATATTACTTTTTAGAAGTTTGCAGAAATGCGCAAAAGCATTATATTGTGCGAGATAGGATGCATATTCGTAGTAAGAATGTAGCGTGCATTTTGAACATCATGAACAAATGATGATGGAAACAGGAAAATCACTGAATGAGGAACGTGAATGGAACAGGAAAAACAAAAGACAGAAGAGGAACTTGCAGCAAAGATCATGGAATACGCCAGAGATGAGCTGATGATCTCCATGCGGTTTCTTGACAGAGCATTATTTCGGATGCCGCTGGTGGCCGCAGACAGTGTCGCTGCTTTCGGCGTGGACGGTGCGACCATGTATTACAATCCGGAATATGTGCTGCATGCATTTAAACGAGAAAAAAATGCCTGTACCCGGGCATTTTTACATATGATATTACACTGTATCTTCAGTCATCCGTTTCAGTATGAAAAACTGGATCGGGAGTGCTGGGATCTGGCGACAGATCTGGCGGTGGAGCAGTCGATTCTGGATCTGAATCTGAAATGTGTGGAGCTGGAGCGGGATTCGTCATTAAAACGGACGTTGTCGCATCTGGCGCAGAAAGTCCCAATTCTGACCGCAGAGAAAATTTACCGCTGGCTGTATGAAAATCCGGAGGAGAGCGCAGAATTTTTCCGGGAAGAGCCGCAGTTCATGTGGGATGATCATCTGAAATGGATCCCATTGAAGGAAAATGAAGCCGGAGAGCGCAGAAACGACAGCATTACCACGGATACGAGGACTGCGATGGTGGGCTGCCATGAGGCGGACACCGGCGAGGAAGGCGAGCAGGAAGATATTGATGAAGCGCTGGTGGGACAGCGTCAGGGCGACTGGCAGGATGTGAGCCAGCATGCCAAGACGGATCTGGAAATGTTCTCCCATGAACAGGGATACGGTGCCGGAAGCCTGCTGCTGAATCTGAATGCCGCATTGCGGGAAAAATACGATTACGGCGAGTTCTTGCGGAAGTTTGCGGTTTTGGGCGAGGAAATGCATGTCAATGATGATGAATTTGACTACATTTACTATACTTATGGATTGCAGATGTACAAAAATATGCCGCTGGTGGAGCCGTTGGAATACCGAGAAAATAAGCGAATCCGGGAATTTGTCATTGCCATTGATACGTCCGGTTCCTGTCAGGGTAAAACGGTGGAGCGGTTTCTGCGGAAAACATACAATATTTTAAAAAGCAGTGAGAGTTATTTTGAACGGGTCAATATTCATATCATTCAATGCGATGAGAAAATCCAGCGTGATGTGAAAGTGACTACGGATGAAGAATTTGAAAAATATATGGAAGATGTGGAGCTGTGCGGCTTTGGCGGCACGGATTTCCGACCGGTGTTTGAATATGTGGACGGGCTGATCCGAAGACATGAATTTCAGGATCTGAAAGGTCTGATCTATTTTACGGATGGACAGGGAACCTTCCCGGAACGGATGCCGGATTATCAGACGGCGTTTGTGTTCGTGCAGGAAGGCTACAGCATTCCGGAGGTGCCGATCTGGGCGATTCGGCTGGTGTTAGACGCGGAAGATATGTAACTATTCAGAGCCAAGGCAATTTTAAAAAATATGCGAATCATGCTAGCACGGATAAGCATATTTTAGAAAATTTCTTTGGCGAGAAGCCACATCGAGATGAAGCGATATATTAATGAATCTTCTTGAATATTATTCAAGAAGTAGCCCTCGCTAAAGCTCGGTTAATCGAGATGGCTCTGAATAGTTACTAAAAATATATGTTACAAATGGAGGATAAACATACATGAATATACAGGAAGCAAAGGAACAGATTGAAAAGGCCGTCCGTATTTATCTGATGAAAGATGAGTACGGGGATTACCGCATTCCGATTGAACGTCAGAGACCGGTGTTTCTGCTTGGCGCGCCGGGTATCGGAAAAACTGCCGTTATGGAGCAGATTGCTCAGGAGATGGATATCGCCCTGGTGTCTTATTCCATGACGCACCATACAAGACAGAGTGCGCTTGGTCTGCCGTTTATCAGTCATAAAAATTACGGCGGAACAGAGTTTGACGTATCTGAATATACCATGAGTGAGATCGTGGCATCTGTATACGAAGCCATGGAAGTGACCGGAAAAACAGAGGGAATTCTGTTTTTGGATGAGATCAACTGTGTGTCCGAGACACTGGCCCCGTCCATGCTGCAGTTTTTGCAGTACAAAACTTTTGGCAAGCATCAGATTCCGCAGGGCTGGGTTGTTGCGACCGCAGGAAATCCGCCGCACTTTAACCGTTCCGTCCGCGAGTTTGATATCGTAACCATGGACCGTCTGAAAGTGCTGGAAGTGGAAGCGGATTATGACACATGGCGGAAATATGCGGTCAATAAAGGCTTGCACGGATCGATTCTGACTTATCTGGATATTAAGAAAAATGATTTTTATTTCATTGAAAATACCGTGGACGGCAAATCTTATGTGACCGCCCGTGGCTGGGAAGATCTGTCAGAGACCATTTATTTATATGAGGAAAACGGATTTACCGTGGATGAAGTGCTTGTTGGCCAGTATCTGCACAACAAACGGATTGCCCGAGAGTTTGCTTCTTATTATGATCTGTATCAGAAGTACAAAAAAGATTACCGTGTGGCACAGATCCTTTCCGGAAATGCAGACGCAGATGTGCGCAAACGTGCGAAAAATGCGGCATTTGATGAGCGTATTTCCCTGCTGGGTCTGTTGCTGGATGCATTACAGGATAAAATTCGTAAAAATGTGGAGTTTGAGGATGCACTGCGCAGCCTGCTTCCGGTATTAAAGGAGTTAAAGACAGAGCTTGTGGCATTTACAGGAGCAAGTTCCGAGATCCCAGCCTTATTAGAAGCGCGGGCAGATCAGGTACAGCTTGAGATGGAGCAGGAGGACAAAGCCAATGCGCTGTCCGGCGCAGCACGCCGCGGTTATCAGCTTGTGATCCGTACACTGCAAAAAGATGCCAAAGAGCTTCGCATGCAGGAAATTGGCAACGCACAGGCTGCGTTCCTGTTTATTAAGGAAGCATTTGACGATCAGGTGGCAGACATGAAGGCACAGAGCGATGAGATCAGCAAAGAACTGGAAAATCTCTTTGCATTTGTGGAAAAAATCTTTGGAACCGGTAACGAGATGCTGATTCTGGTAACAGACCTGACGGTTAATGCAAACAGTATGAAATTTATCAGCCGCAAGGGCAGCAAAGAATATTTCAAATATAACAAAAAATATCAATTGTATGAAAGACAGCAGGAAATTTCAGATGCATTGGAACAATTACAGATATAGAAAAGAAGCAGATGGGATCGTCATCGAGGAGTACGAAGGCGAAGAACTCCAGGTTGTGATTCCGTCTGAAATCGAGGAACTTCCGGTGAAAAAAATCGCACCGGAGGCATTCAGTTTGCATGGAGCACTGATCGAGACCATTGAAGTGCCGGGAACGGTGACGGAGATCGGAGATGGCGCTTTTAAGATGTGCATGAGTCTGGAAAAACTGATTTTGCAGAACGGTGTGCAAAGGATTGGCGAAAATGTGCTGCTTGTCACGGCGGTGACAGAAATGTATCTGCCGGCGTCGGTGTCAGAACTGGTGCGCCCATGGGAATGGGGAAAAATCGCGCTGGAAGTGGCACCGGACAACCCAAATTATTTTTCTGACGGATATGGTTTATATGAAAAACATCCGGAAGGCTATGCGCTGGTGGCCGTGCGGGCAGAAGATGAGCGGGAATGTTATGAAGCAGCGCCGGGAACCGTTTGCGTAAAACGGCATGCCTTTGAAGGACAGATGTATATTCAGCAGGTGGTGCTGCCGGAAGGCGTGCAGCAGATTGAGGAAGAAGCCTTTGAAAGCTGTCAGGCTTTGCGGCGGATTTCACTGCCGGAAGGATTGAAACAGATCGGAGCAGATGCGTTTCGCTGCTGCATCAATCTGGAAGGAATAGAATTGCCGGCATCGCTGGAGTCCTTGGGTGAGCATGCCCTGACGGATACTTATGGCTGGAGTCCGAGTATGAACGGAATTCAGTATATTACCGTGCAGCCGGAGGACCCATATTTTTACAATGATGCGCATGCATTTTACCGCCGGGGAGAACATGGCGATACACTGATCAAATATTTTGGAAAAAATGAGACTTGGAAAATTCCAAAAGAGGTGACGGAAGTTGGGCCGATGGCATTGCGCCGTGCCAATCTGCGGGAAGTGACGATTCCGGAAACTGTGAAAAAAATACCAAAGGATGCATTTCAGGAGTGCAATCGTCTGGAGTGTATGGAAATCGAGGCAGATCAGGTGAAACTGTATGTCCCGGAAAATCCGGTGTACCGCAAGGTGGAGATCAGTGGTCTGTTTTGCCAGGATGCGGATGGAAATCTCAAATATGATTATGCGGCTTATGATGCACTTTTGCAGGAATGGTCACAGATTCTGATCCGATGCCGGATGGCGGCATTTCGTCTGGAATATCCGATGCAGCTTAAGCTTGTACAAAAAGAAGCGTATCAGACATTGATTTCGGAACATCTGAAAGATCTGGTTTATGATATCTGTAAGCGGGAAAGCTTAAAAGATCTGGAAGCCCTTGGAAGAGCGGGTATGATCACTACAGATAATATTGAGGACATGATCAGTTGGACGACGGAATGTCATCGGGGAAAACTGACGGGGTATCTGATGGAGTATCAGAGCGAACATCTCGGCGCGGATGAATTTGATTTTTCACTGTAAAAATTGGGAAAGGTTTTTATAAAGTATGGAAGCAATCGGAAATGAGGAAAACATGCAGCAGCTGAAAAAAGTGCAGAAACTGATCATCGGCATGGGGGAAGCGCTGCTCTGTTATGGAGCGGAGATTTCCAGAGTCGAGGAAACCATTCAGCGTGTGGCGGATCATTTTCAGGTGGAAGAAGTGGAAATGTATGTCATTACGAATGGTCTGTTTGTCAATGTGCACCAGCAGGAGGAACATACTTCTACCAGACTGAAATATGTGCCGTCGATTTCTGTTAATATGAAAAAGCTGTGCGATATCAATGAACTTTCCCGCAGGATCGAACAGGAAAATCTATCGGTGGATATGGCGTTGAAAACGCTGGAACAGATCCGGACAGCAAAAGATGAGCCGGTATGGGAACTGGTACTTTCTTCCGGTGTTGGTGCGGCGGCCTTTGGTTTCCTGTTTGGTGGAAGCATGTGGGATTGTCTGGCAGCTTTTGTGTGCGGCGTGATCTTGCAGATGTTTTTCTCTTTTTTGGAGGCGAAACATGTCAATATTTCGAAGGTCTTGCTGGATATTAGCGGCGGACTGCTTGTCACGATTCTCTGTGTGATCCTGCAGCGGATCGGTGTGTCGGAACATTTGGATCTGGCGATTGCAGGGGCGATCATTCCGATGATCCCGGGTGTGGCGTTTACCAACGGAATCCGCGATATTGTGGACGGTGATTATCTGTCGGGATGTGTCCGGCTTCTGGATGCGATTCTTGTATTCTGTTCCATTGCCATTGGCGTGGGGCTGGGACTGAAACTGTAGCGGGGAGGAGAAAACATATGGTGATCAATGCAATCGGGCAGCTTGCGGCTGCATTTCTGGCAACTATTGCCTTTTCCGTGCTGTTTCATGTGCCGAAAAAACAGTATTTTGTCTGCGGAATCACAGGAACGCTTGGATGGCTGGTCTATCTGCTGGTAAACATTAAGTTTTCCAATACACTGGCCTGCTTTGCGGCAACGGTGGTCATTGTGTTCTGTGCGCGGCTGTTTGCGGTGTGGAGAAAAGTGCCGTCGAATGTGTTTATGATATCCGGGATTTTCCCAATCGTTCCGGGAATCGGCATTTACAATACGATTTATGACATTATGATCGGGGATGCCGCGGCAGCTATGACAAGCGGACTGGAGACGTTTAAGGCGGTGGCGGCGATTGTGCTTGGAATCGTGTGTGTCTTTGTGATTCCAAATAAATGGTTCCGGGGATTAAAACTGTAAACGAAAAAGATATTGATTTTTCTAAGGATACATGGTATCATATCTCTTAGTTGTGGTTATAGGTGTGTTATGACCATTTAATTTATACCGCAGGAGGTGGATATCGTGGAAATCGCAAGAACAATTATACAGATCGTATTTATTATATTAAGTATTATCATGACAGTTATCGTATTGATGCAGGAAGGTAAGAATAACGGACTGGGAGCTTTAACCGGTTCATCTGATACTTATTGGAGCAAGAACAAAGGACGTTCTATGGAAGGAATGCTTGTAAAGATCACAAGAGTTCTTCTGGCACTGTTCCTTATTATTTCTGCAGTACTGACAATTGGACGTTTTCAGTAAGAATACCTAAGAGGCTGTCGTTTTACGACAGCCTTTTGCTTTATAGAAAATAGTTGTGATTTTCTATAAAGCAAAAGCACTTCGTGCAAACGATGCACACTCACACAAGAAGAAATTATTGCTTCGCAATCGTGCTCGGCGCGTGCAAGAAAGATGTGCCACTGTTGATTTTGAATATGAGAGGGTGTGGCAGCACACTTTCTTGTTAGTTACATGGGGATAGAATAGATGAAGAAAGAATTATTAGAAGAGAGAAAACAAATTGTATATGAACTGATCTGCGATGATCTGTATGTGCCAATGAAGGCAAAAGAGATTGCGATTCTGATGAATGTGCCGAAGGCGCAGCGCCATGAACTGCAGGAAGTGCTGGATGCACTGGTGGGAGAGGGCAAAGTTGAGGTGTCTACCAAGGGAAAATACACGAAAGGCACCAGCCCGAACCTCACCGGTGTATTTACCGCACATGCCCGCGGCTTTGGATTTGTCACCATTGAGGGCGAGGACGAAGATATTTTTATTTCGGAAAGCAACACAAACGGGGCCATGCAGGATGACGTGGTACAGATCGCACTGGTTCCGTCCAGCGGAAAACGCAGAGAAGGAAAAGTAGTAAAAATCGTAGAGCACGGTTTGAAAACCGTGGTTGGTACGTTTGAAAAAAGCAAGACCTTTGGTTTCGTGCGGCCGGATAATCCAAGGATCAATATGGATATTTTTGTACCGGTTGAGCGTTCCAAAGGTGCTGTGACCGGGCATAAAGTAGTCGTGGAACTGACTTCTTACGGTGGAAAAGGAAAGAAACCGGAGGGAAAAGTCATTGAGATCATCGGTCATGAGAATGATCCGGGTACGGATATCATGTCTCTGGTGCGGGCCTATGGACTTCCAATGGAATTCCCGGAGAAAGTGCTCAATCAGGCCGAGCGTGTGGCAAAGGATGTGACTTCTGCAGATATGGCAGGACGTATGGATCTTCGAGACTGGCAGACCGTTACCATTGACGGAGAGGATGCCAAGGATCTGGATGATGCGGTAACGCTAACCAGAGACGGCGATTTCTGGCAGTTAGGCGTGCATATCGCGGATGTGACAAATTATGTGCAGGAAAACAGTGCCCTGGACGTGGAGGCACTGAAGCGCGGCACCAGTGTTTATCTGGTGGATCGTGTGATTCCAATGCTGCCGCATACGTTATCTAACGGAATCTGTTCTCTGAATCAGGGCGAGGATCGACTGACTTTAAGCTGCATTATGAAAATTGATGCAAAAGGAAACATTGTGGATCATCGGATCGCAGAGTCTGTCATCAACGTTGACCGCCGCATGAGTTATACCGATGTAAATAAAATTATTACATTGAAAGATCCGGAAAAAACAGAAGAGTACAAAGCTTTTGTACAGATGTTTTTTGATATGAAGGAAGTGGCAGATCTGCTGCGCGCAAAGCGTCGGAAACGTGGTTCCATTGACTTTGATTTTCCGGAGACGAAGGTAATTCTGGATGAACAGGGACATCCGGTAGACATTAAACCGTATGACCGCAACCCGGCGACAAAGATTATCGAAGATTTTATGCTGGCGGCAAACGAGACCGTTGCGCAGGATTATTTCTGGCAGGAGATTCCGTTTGTGTACCGTACGCATGAAGTGCCGGATACGGAAAAAATCAAAAAGTTGAGCACGTTTATCAATAACTTCGGATATCATATCCACATGGGTTCTGATGAGGTGCATCCGAAAGAGTTACAGAAGCTTCTGGCAAAAATCGAAGATACTCCAGTGGAGGGGCTGATTTCCCGTCTGACACTGCGTTCCATGAAGCAGGCAAAATACAGTGTGGAATGTGTGGGACATTTTGGCTTGGCAGCGCAGTATTACTGTCATTTCACCTCACCGATCCGTCGTTATCCGGATCTGCAGATCCATCGGATCATTAAGGACAGTCTGCGTGGACGGATGAATGAAAAACGGATGGAACATTATTGGAAAATCCTTCCGGGCGTTGCACAGCAGGCCAGCCAGTTGGAGCGCCGGGCAGATGAGGCAGAGCGTGAAACCATTAAGATGAAGAAAGTGGAATACATGGAGAGCCGTATTGGAAACGAGTACGAGGGTGTTATTTCCGGTATTACGAACTATGGTCTGTATGTGGAACTGCCGAATACGGTAGAAGGCATGGTGCATGTCACAACGCTGCGCGGAGATTACTATAATTATATTGAAAGTACCTACGAGATGGTGGGTGAAAACACCGGAAAAAGCTACAAGCTGGGACAGACGGTAAAAATCCGCGTGATTGGTACGGATAAGCTGGTGCGCAGAATTGATTTTGAAATGGTTGATTCAAAGAAGGAAGAAGATTAGTAAAGGTAGAAAAATTATGGGAAAAGACAGATATAAATTAGTGGCCAACAATAAAAAGGCCTATCACGATTATTTTATCGATGAGACATATGAGGCAGGAGTAGCTCTGCACGGAACGGAAGTAAAATCTGTCCGTATGGGAAAATGCAGCGTCAAAGAATCCTTTATCCGAATCGAGAATGGAGAAGTTATTGCAAATGGACTGCACATCAGTCCATACGAAAAAGGAAATATTTTTAACCGGGATCCGCTACGTCCGAAAAAACTGCTGCTTCATAAGTATGAAATCAATAAGCTGGCAGGAAAGATTGCGGAGAAAGGTTATACACTGGTTCCACTGAAGGTTTATATCAAAGGGGATCTGATCAAAGTCGAGATCGGACTTGCCCGCGGTAAAAAACTGTACGACAAACGTCAGGATATTGCGAAGAAAGATCAGCGGCGTGAAGTGGAACGTGAATTTAAAGTGAAAAACCTGTATTAAATATTGTTATAACGAATGATATTTTTTTGCTGTAGTTCAGAAAGAAAAAGTAAAATAAACTGTTGGTTTAGACAGAGGCTTTTCTCTTGACGAACCGAAAAAAATCCCATATAATAACAAAGATCAGAAGGATAAGTTTCTGATAACTGGCATGATCCGCCGAAGTGATTCGGGGATGTACTGGTTTCGACGGGGTTTTAAAAGCCGGAGAAGCGAGCCGTATGAAATGCGTTAAATTTCAAATCTAAATATAAACGCTGATAATAATAAATTAGCACTGGCTGCCTAAGTTGCAGCTTGTCTGACCGGGAGCACCTGCACTTTCGGACCCAGGCATCGACCATGCAGGAAACGACTTATACAAAGCTTTGCGTATAAGGGCGTAATATGAAGCTACTGAAACCGAAAACCGGTTACTGGGTGTTCGGCAGAGGGAATGTCAATACAGTGACTACGCTCGTAGAAGTACGGTGGCTGGAATTTCGGACAGGGGTTCGATTCCCCTCATCTCCACTATGTGGAAAATGGCTTAAGACCAAGATTTCTCAGTAAAATCAACGGTTTTAAGCCATTTTTTAGTGCTTTAAATGAAAGTTGAAAATTCGTAAAAAAGCGGTATTTTCACAAAATCTTGTCATGAATCTTGTCATGACTTGTCATGGAAATTAGAACAAAAGTTCTTTCAAATATTCACTTCCAAATTTCTGCATATCATCAATCTGATCTCCCATAGCATGTTCATAAACATTTTTCAGAGTAGCATCGGACTTCCAACCGCCCATTTGTTCTATGTAGCTGGATGGGATGCCAAGCTTTTCTTACTCGGTAGGATCCAGATGGTAATTTCTCGATCTTCATAGTGCATCCTCCTTAATACCTTAAAAATGGGTATAAAAAATAACAGCCAGCGAGGAACGGGTGTTCCGCTTGAGAAGCTGTTCCGAAGATGATACAATATTTTTGAACGTACTAGTGTATTCTTCGGAGCATTAGTCTATTGCCGGTTCCTGTTGGTAGCAGGAGCCGGTTTTTTAAATTGACATTTAAAGCATATTTGCTTGGTACAATATACTTAACAGGAAAGCTGGAAGGTGAATGCAACTCACCCGCCCGGCGAAAATCAATTCAACTTACAAAAAATAGTCGTCGACTTTCTCAGGGTATGGACGGCTATTTTTTATGCATATAACTCAGTATTGCAACAATCAGTACCGCAACGGATACAATCAGCTGTAATTCCTCATATGTACTCATATGCACCACCTCCGACAGGCTTGGATGGGTGCAGCACGTCCTCCAGCTCCCCTGGTAAATATATTATTCAGTTTTTATAGGCTTCCCCCGCCCGCAGGGGGGCAGGGGAATTTATTTACTCTGCAAAAAAGTATTGGCATTCATTCCAGTAATAATCCTGTTCCTTTTTGAACAGAGCTACGAGTTCTGCGACAGATCCGGTATTGTGATATGTTTTTAATGCATCCAGATATTCGGGACGGTTTGCATCCTGAACAATAAACGGAGCAATATTCTTACATAAGCATTCACGGAAGAGAATCATGCGTCCGGTTCTTCCGTTTCCATCCTGGAACGGGTGAATATTTTCGTAACGCGCATGGAATTCTGCCAGCGTTTCCAGAGAAATGGCCTGATCGTCATACCAAGCGAATAATTTATCCATTTCTTCCGGTACTTGACTTGGAAGTACCGTTTTTTGCATACCAACGATATTCGCACGTTTTTTGTACTCTCCAATGGCATATCCGTTTGCACGATCCTCAAAAACACCGCTTTTCAGTTCATAGTGGAATTGCTTGATCAGATCCTGTGTAAGTTGAGAATCCAGAGTATCCAGCATTTTGTTGAACATCAGGAAATGTCCGTTCATTTCTTCAACATCTTTGGCACGATAGTAGTCATCAGATTTTGGAAGTGTACCAGTATCAAAAAGTGAAGCGGTCTGTTCTTCTGTCAGTGTGCTTCCTTCAATTTTGTTGGAGTTATAGGCCATAAGGCGTTGAGTAAATCCATAAATGCCAGAGCGGTCACGTTTCTTTTGTTCAATTTTGAAGCGTTCTATTAAATATTCTATAAATGAAGATGTATTCATAAACACCATTCCTTTCTATTCCCGTTTAAGCACCAGCAATGCTGGAATAAAATAAATTACAAGATGGGCGGCGTATCCATCATCTCAGGTACTCTTGCGAGTGTGTCGGGAGCCTTTCCGACCTTTGCAATTCGTTTTTATAAATAATTTCATAATTTCCTACGAAGTTCCACCACTTTGCCAAGAATTTTTACAGGCTTTTCTGCCACATCTTGATTGGAGAAGTACATTGGATCATAAGATGGATTATTTGAAATCAGTTCAATACCATCCTTGTATTTGCGGAGACGTTTGCAAGTCGCATCATTTCCATTGACGGTCGCAATAACAGTATCACCGTTCTCTGCGTCTTCCTGGCAGCGGATGATAACAATATCACCATCGCAAATATTAGGAAGCATGGAGTTACCTTTTATAATCAATCCAAAGTATTCGCCAGTTTTAGCCATATCTTCGGAAATTTCTTCTGTATCAACGATATCTTCGATCATTTCGATGGGTATTCCGGCAGCAACACGACCGTAGATATTAATTGTTACACCTTTTTTATGAGATTGCGGGATGCTTGTATGTTCTTCTACCAGATCGGCTTTTGAGATACCAAAATAGTTCGCCATAAGCTCTATTTTATCAATACGTGGGTATGAGTTCCCTTTAACCCAATCGGTAAAGGTTGTGTATTTTACACCCAGAGCATCACACATGTCATTTCTTGTTTTTTGATGTTTATTCATATAATAAAGAATATTTTTTGCCATTATTTTTTTATTTCCCAGACTACTCATTTAGATCGCCTCCTCTTTTATAATGTGAGTATATTATAAAACCGTAAAAAAATCAAGAAAAACGAAAAAATTACGAAAAAACCGTTGGTATTACGATTAAAACGTAATACGCTTAAATCATCAAATGACAGGGAGGTGAAAACAATGAGCCAGAAGAATGGTAATAAAAAAGACAAGTACGATATCGCAACTATCGCACTTGTCACAGCCATTATCAGTTTAATAGGTCAAATCATTGATTTAATCAATAAACTGATCAACTAAAAATGGTGGAGGGAGAGAAATCTCCCTCTTAGAAAAAAATACCTTTTAGATGGTTCATTGTCAAGATATAATTGAAATAAGTTGAAAGGCGGTGAAAACTATGTTTGAAATAACGATGGATGTGGTTTAAATTGCATTAGATCTTGTTATGGTTGTACTGCTGGCAAAGCTGGTAAAGAGAAAATAATAAGTCTATAGCTGTCCTAACGGCTATACGGGGGAAGAAAGAGGTGAATTAAAAGTGAGTGAGTATACTCCAACTTTAAAACAAGCACGAGAACTGAAAGGATACACACAGGCAGAAGCTGCGGCACTTATTGGAGTGAGTGTAGACACACTTGGAAATTATGAGCGTGGAAAATCTTATCCGGATATTCCAATTTTGCGAAAAATAGAGGATGTATATGGTTTCCCATATAACAGACTTATTTTTTTACCATCGGATTACGATAAAACCGTAAATAAATATTAAAATTAATTCCAAAAACCGTTATGGAAGTAGAGAAGAACACGGTGTAGAAGGGAGGAAGAATATCTTGACCATAACAGAAGCGAATACCCCTGTTGCTTATCGGATTAGTGTAATAGTTAGGGAAAAAGGGCTTAAACAGCTTTATGTTGCTGAGAAAGCTGGATACACAGCACAGGAATTCCATGACCATAGTTATGGATTCAGACCTAACAGATGTGCTCAGCAAGCAATTCTAACAGCACTCGACATGATGAATGAGGGTAATGACTGGATTGTAGATATCGACTTGGAAAAGTTCTTTGACACAGTAAACCATGATAAGCTCATGACTATCATAGGTAGAACTATCAAAGATGGAGATGTTATCTCTATCGTTAGAAAATACCTTGTCAGCGGAATCATGATTGATGATGAGTATGAGGATTCCATTGTGGGGACACCACAAGGAGGAAATCTCTCTCCATTATTGGCAAACATTATGCTGAATGAACTTGATAAGGAAATGGAAAAGCGGGGGCTTAACTTTGTACGATATGCGGATGACTGTATTATTATGGTCGGAAGCGAAATGTCTGCCAACAGAGTCATGAGAAATATTTCACGATTCATTGAAGAGAAGCTAGGGCTCAAAGTCAACATGACCAAGAGCAGGGTAGATAGACCCCAAGGACTTAAATACCTTGGATTTGGTTTCTACTTTGATTTGATTCAAGAGCACATCAGTTTAAGGCAAAACCACACGCAAAATCAGTAGCGAAGTTCAAGAAAAGAATGAAAGAACTCACCTGTCGTAGCTGGGGCGTTAGCAACAGCTATAAGGTGGAGAAACTCAATCAGCTTATAAGAGGGTGGATTAACTACTTTAAGATAGGTAGTATGAAAACTCTCTGCAAAGAACTAGATGCAAGAATTCGTTATAGGTTGCGTATGTGTATCTGGAAGCAATGGAAAACTCCGCAAAATCGAATAAAGAATTTGATGAAACTTGGAGTTGATAAGGATATAGCTTGGATTACAGCATATACAGGTAGTCGAATCGCTTATGTGTGTCAGCGAAGAGTTATGAGTTTTGCAATAAACAAAGAAAGACTAACCCAATTTGGATTAGTCTCAATGATAGATTACTACACCGAAAGGTGTGTTACTTGTTAAGTTGATTGAACCGCCGTATACGGAACCGTACGTACGGTGGTGTGAGAGGTCGGGGAAATTTATTTGATTTTTCCCTCCTACTCGATTAGATTTATCTGAATATAGATATTTGAAAAGTAGACAAATTGATACTATTTTGATACTATAAACCCGTGTAAATCGTGTTTATACGCTTTTTTAGTAATTTCCATAAAATAGACACATTTATCAGATATACTCGGAACTGTAAAAGGGATCGTTTGCCCTTGAAACAGAACATCCGATACAAATTTGATACTATTTTTGAAAATATAGAAGACCGGAGGGACTTATGATGGATAAATTAAAAATTCTTGTGGTTGATGATGAGAGCAGAATGCGCAAGCTGGTGCGCGATTTCCTGGTAAAACACAATTTTGATGTCGTGGAAGCCGGAGATGGTGAGGCAGCACTGGATCTGTTTTATGAGGACAAAGACATTGCACTGATCATTCTGGATGTCATGATGCCGAAAATGAACGGCTGGGAAGTCTGCCGTGAGATTCGGGAGTCATCCAAAGTGCCGATCATTATGCTGACAGCGAAAAGTGATGAGAGCGATGAACTGATGGGATTTGATCTTGGCGTGGACGAGTATATTTCCAAACCATTTTCACCGAAGATCCTTGTGGCGCGCGTGGAGGCCATTTTGCGCCGTACCAATCAGTTGAATATGGAAGGCAGCCTGAATATCGGCGGCATTTGTCTGGATAAAAATGCGCATACCGTAACGATTGACGGCAAAAATATCGAGATGAGTTTCAAAGAATTTGAACTGCTGACTTATTTTATGGAAAATGTGGGAATTGCGCTGTCCCGTGAAAAAATTCTGAATCATGTATGGAATTATGATTATTTTGGCGATGCCAGAACCATTGATACCCATGTCAAAAAGCTGCGCAGTAAGCTGGGCGACAAAGGCGAATACATCAAGACCATATGGGGAATGGGTTATAAGTTCGAGGTTTAAAGATAAAGGAGTATTATGAAAAAACATTCTCTGACGCGGCAGGTTACTTCAATTGTCAGCCTGCTGGTAGCAGGGGCAATTCTGCTCTGCTGGGTGTTAAACACCACGCTGCTGCCGCGTTATTATATGCACAATAAAAAGAATCTTCTGATGGAAAACTATCAGACGGTTTCTAATGCCAGCGCACAGGATCAGCTGGAGTCGGATGAATTTGCTGTAACGTTTGACAACATGTGTTCCAACGGAAATATTATGGCATTGATCCTGCAGCAGGACGGAAAAGTTCTGCGTTCTTCCGTGAATGATATGGATGCGCTGCGGTCAGAATTCTGGGATGTTCTGCTTCATGCGGACAATATGGAAGTGCTGTATTCCAACAAACAGTATCAGCTGCTTCGCAAGACGGATACCAGACTGGATTCCGAATATCTGGTGCTTGTGGGCGTTCTGGAAAATGGTGACATGATCCTGATGCGTACTGCAGTGGAGAGTATCCGGGAAAGTGCGGCTATTTCTAATCGATTCCTGCTGTTTGTCGGAGCGGCGGCCATTGTGTCAAGTCTGCTGGTGGCATTTTTTACCACAAGACACATTACGCGGCCTCTGCAGCAGCTGACGGATATTTCCAAACGAATGGTAGACCTGGATTTTAATGCAAAATACGAGAGCAACCAGTCGAACAGTTACGAAGTGGAGGAGTTGGGAAATCACATCAACCGCCTGTCGGAAAATCTGGAGCGAACGATTTCAGAGTTAAAGACCGCAAACGTGGAATTGCAGGATGATATTGAGAAGAAAATACAGATTGATGAGATGCGTAAGGAATTTTTGTCTAATGTATCTCACGAGTTAAAAACGCCGCTGGCGCTGATCCAGGGCTATGCGGAAGGCTTGCAGGAGTGCATCAATGACGATGCCGAGAGCAGGGAGTTTTACTGCGATGTCATTATTGACGAGGCAGATAAAATGAACCGTATGGTCAAGAAATTACTGACATTGAACCAGCTGGAATTCGGCAATGATCAGGTCGTCATGGAGCGTTTTGACATGACAGAACTGATCCGAGGTGTGGCAAATTCGACCAGGATCCTGATGGAACAGAAAGGTATTCGCCTGGAATTGGAAAATCCGGAGGAAGCCTGGGTATGGGGCGATGAGTTTAAAGTAGAAGAAGTTATTACTAATTATATGAGCAATGCCATCAACCATGCGGATGGAAAAAAAGTGATTCGTGTGTTCTACACACGTTCCGAAGATAAATTGCGTGTCAGCGTATTCAACACCGGTCAGCCGATTCCGGAAGAAGATATTGATAAAATCTGGGTGAAATTCTACAAAGTAGATAAGGCGCGGACGAGAGAATACGGTGGCAGCGGCATCGGTCTGTCCATTGTAAAAGCAATTATGGATTCCTTCCACCAGCAGTGTGGTGTGATCAACCATGAAGATGGTGTGGAATTCTGGATGGAGCTGAGCACAAAGTAGAGGGAGAGTGAAAAAGATGATTGCAATTATTGATTATGATGCGGGTAACTTAAAAAGCGTGGAAAAAGCGCTGGCGTATATCGGAGAGGAGAGCGTGATCACCCGTGATTTTCAGACAATCCTGAATGCGGATAAAGTGATTCTGCCTGGTGTTGGCGCTTTTGGCGATGCCATGGCAAATCTGAAACGTCTGGAGCTTGACAAAGTCATTCGTGAATTAAATGAAAAACAGACACCGTTTTTGGGAATCTGTCTGGGACTGCAGCTGCTTTTTGAGAGCAGTGAGGAAAGCCTGGGAGTGGAAGGACTTGGTCTGTTAAAAGGCCAGATCCGGCGTATTCCGGATAAAGAGGGATTAAAGATTCCGCATATCGGCTGGAATTCCCTTGACTTCCATAACAATGGCAGATTATTTGCCGGAATGGAAGAGCACCCGTATGTATATTTCGTTCATTCTTATTATCTGCATGCCGAGGAACCTGAAATCGTGAAGGCAACCACGGAGTACAGCACCTGCATTCATGCATCCGTGGAGAAAGGCAACCTGTTTGCCTGCCAGTTCCATCCGGAGAAAAGCAGTACTGTGGGATTACAGATCCTGAAAAACTTTGCGGGAATCGAAGGAGGGCGTGCATAATGTTTACAAAGAGAATTATTCCGTGTCTGGATGTCAATAACGGACGTGTGGTAAAGGGCGTGAATTTCGTAAATTTAAGAGATGCCGGAGATCCGGTGGAGATCGCGGCAGCTTATGACAAAGCGGGCGCGGATGAGGTCGTTTTCCTTGATATTACCGCTTCTTCGGATGCCAGAAATACCGTCGTTGATATGGTGCGAAAAGTAGCAGAAAATGTATTTATCCCGTTTACTGTTGGTGGCGGCATCCGTACCGTCGATGATTTCCGTGCGTTGTTAAGGGAAGGCGCAGACAAAATTTCCATCAATTCATCCGCTATCAACACACCGAATCTGATTTCCGATGCGGCAGACAAATTTGGCAGCCAGTGTGTGGTTGTCGCTATTGATGCCCGCAGAAGAGAGGATGGAAGCGGCTGGAATATTTATAAAAACGGCGGAAGGATCGACGTTGGAATCGATGCTGTGGAGTGGGCCATGAAAGTGGACAAGCTGGGTGCCGGAGAAATCCTTCTGACCAGTATGGACTGTGACGGCACAAAAGCCGGTTATGATCTGGAGCTGACCCGGCTGATCGCGGAAAATGTATCCATTCCGGTGATTGCATCCGGCGGCGCAGGCACAAAGGAGCATTTTTATGAGGCTCTGACCGAAGGAAAGGCAGATGCGGCACTGGCAGCATCCCTGTTCCATTATAAAGAGCTGGAGATCATGGATCTGAAAAATTATCTGGCGGAAAAAGGCGTATCTGTGCGTCGCTAAAAAGGGGGAGAGAGCATGCCACCAATTACAAATGACTGGCAGCAGCCATTGGCAGAAGAATTTAAGAAACCATACTACAAAGATTTATATAAAAAAGTGGTGGAAGAATATCGGACGAGACAGATTTTCCCGAATCCGGACGATATTTTTAACGCTTTTCATCTGACACCGTTAAAAGATGTCAAAGTCGTGATCCTTGGACAGGATCCGTATCACAATGACGGACAGGCACACGGACTCTGTTTTTCCGTAAAACCGGATGTGGAAGTGCCGCCGTCTCTGGTAAATATTTATCAGGAGCTGCATGATGATCTGGGCTGCAAGATCCCGAATAACGGATATCTGGTAAAATGGGCAAAACAGGGTGTACTGATGCTGAACACTGTACTTACCGTGCGGGCACATCAGGCCAATTCCCATCGCGGCATCGGCTGGGAGCAGTTTACCGATGCAGTTATCCGTGCGGTCAATGCGCAGGATCGTCCTATCGTATTTTTGCTCTGGGGACGCCCGGCGCAGATGAAAAAAAGCATGCTGAATAATCCAAAGCATCTGATCCTGGAAGCACCGCATCCAAGTCCATTGTCAGCGTACCGTGGATTTTTCGGATGTAAGCATTTCAGCCAGACAAATGCATTTCTGGAGAAAAACGGAATCGAGCCGATCGACTGGCAGATTGAGGATGTGTAACTTCAGGAGAAAAAATATTAAAAAATTAAAATAAAAAAAGGAAACAGGAAAGAAACACGGAAAATATAAAGTAGGACGTTTTTCGTTTTATATCATTTTTTATAAAATCTTGTGACAAGATACAGGGAGTATAACAAGCGTATGACAATTCGTGAACAGATGGAATTATCAGAACGTACATATTTGAGTCCTTATGCAACCTTGAGCCAGAATTCAAGAGGACGAGACAGAGAAGAACCGGAATGCGATATTCGTCCGGTTTTTCAGCGTGACCGGGATCGGATTCTGCACTGCAAATCTTTCCGTAGATTAAAGCATAAGACACAGGTATTTTTATCTCCGCAGGGAGATCACTATCGCACCCGTCTGACCCATGCACTGGAAGTGTCACAGAATGCCCGAACCATCGCAAAGGCACTTCGGCTGAATGAATCGCTGGTGGAAGCAATCGCGCTGGGACATGATCTGGGACATACACCTTTTGGTCATGCCGGTGAGGGAATGCTCAATGAGCTTTGCGAAGGCGGTTTTAAGCATAATGAGCAGAGTGTGCGTATCGTGGAAAAGCTGGAGAAAGAAGGAAAAGGACTGAACCTGACATGGGAAGTCCGGGATGGAATCCTGAATCACCAAACCAGCCTGATGCCTTCCACACTGGAAGGGAAAATTGTGCGTTTATCTGACAAAATTGCATATATTAATCATGACATTGACGATGCCATTCGGGCACAGGTGCTCCGGGAGGAGGATATTCCGTTAGAATACAGGGAAATCCTTGGATTTGACACAAGAGAACGACTGAACACACTGATCCATGATATCATTTACCAGAGCTGGGACAAAGATGATATCTGCATGTCAGAGGACGTGGCGAAAGCCATGCAGGGACTGCGTCAGTTTATGTTTCAGAGTGTATACACCAACCCGGTTGCGAAGGGAGAGGAGACAAAGGCCAAGGAGCTGCTTGAGCGTTTGTTTGTGTATTATCTGAAGCATATTGATCTGCTGCCGTCTTATTATCTGAAGATGCTGGAGGGAGGCGAGGAAAATGACAGAGTAGTCTGTGATTACATCGCCGGAATGACGGATCAGTATGCGCTGGCCAAATACAGCGAGTATTTTATGCCAAAATCCTGGCAGGTATATTAGCAGTAAAACAGAATGAAGGAAGGTATTATGGCTTACTATTCCGATGAACTGATTGAAGAAGTGCGCTCCCAAAATGACGTGGTGGATGTCATTTCCGGTTATGTGCGTCTTCAGAAACGAGGAAGTACGTATTTTGGACTCTGTCCTTTCCATAATGAAAAGACACCGTCCTTATCTGTCTCTCCGGGCAAACAGATGTATTACTGTTTTGGATGCGGGGCAGGCGGAAACGTCTTCACATTTATGATGCAATATGAAAATTTTACATTTCAGGAGGCCATGCAGAGTCTGGCAGACCGCGCCGGCATTGAGCTGCCAAAGCAGGAGATGACTGCGGCACAGCGGGAAGCTGCCGATAAACGAAGCAAGCTTCTGGAAGTGAATAAAGTGGCGGCAAAGTATTTTTACATGCTGCTGCGAAGCCCGCAGGGGGCACATGCCCTGCAGTATTTTGAGGGACGTCAGCTCAGTAAGGAGACGATGCAGCATTTCGGCCTGGGTTATTCTAATAAATTCAGTGACGATCTGTATCAGTATCTGAAAAAACAGGGCTACGAGGACGATCTGCTCAAAGACAGCGGTCTGGTGACCATCGACGAACGCCGGGGCGGATATGACAAATTCTGGAACCGGGCAATGTTCCCAATCATGGATGCCAATAACCGCGTCATCGGATTCGGTGGACGAGTCATGGGCGAGGGAGAACCGAAGTATCTGAACTCTCCGGAGACCATGATCTTTGACAAAAGCCGGAATCTGTACGGACTGAATTTTGCCCGTGCTTCCCGCAGACCGCATATTTTGCTCTGTGAGGGATATATGGACGTGATCGCGCTGCATCAGGCGGGATTCGACAATGCAGTAGCTTCTCTTGGAACGTCCTTTACTTCGGGTCACGCAAACTTGCTGAAACGGTACACAAAGGAAGTGTATCTGACCTTCGACAGTGACGGTGCCGGAGTGAAAGCCGCACTGCGTGCCATTCCAATCCTGAAGGAAGCGGGACTGACGGCAAAAGTCATCAATATGCGGCCGTATAAGGATCCGGATGAATTTATCAAAACCCTGGGTGCGGAAGAATATCAGAAGCGCATCGATGAGGCGGAAAACAGTTTTATGTATGAAGTACGGATGCTGGAGCGTGATTATAATCTGGCAGATCCGGAAAGCAAGACAGAATTTTTCTATGCCGTTGCCCGGAAGATCCTGAATTTTGAGGAAGAACTGGAACGGGAAAATTATATTGAGGCGGTGGCTGCCAAATACCAGATCGGTTTTGAACAACTGCGGTCACTGGTTCGCTCGGAGGGAACGAGAGGCGGCCTGACAAAAGAGCGGGAACGCACGCCGTTAAAGAGCGGGATCAATGAAAAGAAGAAAAAAGAGGATGGCATGAAGCAGTCGCAGCGGCTGTTTCTGACCTGGCTGATCGAAGATGAGCGGTTATTTGATCTGACCGAGAACTATATCGGACCGGAAGATTTCACAGAAGAGATCTTTCAGGAAGTGGCGCAGCTTCTGTATGAGCAGCATGCCAAAGGAGAGATCAATCCGGCACAGATCATCAGCCGGTTTACCGATGAAGAACAGCAGCGGGAGGCAGCAGCCCTGTTTCACGCACGCCTGCATCCGGTGGAAACCAGGCAGGAAAAAGAAAAAGCATTAAAAGAAACGATTCTCAGGATTAAGAAAAACAGCATGGATGCGCGCTCCAGGAATCTGGATCCAATGGATCTGAACGGTTTGCAGAAGCTGATCACAGACAAACAACAGCTGGCGCAGCTGCAGAAAATGCATATTTCGATTGATTGAGGACAAACTATACAGACTAAAAACATGGAAGGATGAACAAAATGGCAGAGAAAAACGATCAGAAAATGAGAGAAAGAGCTGAGCGCGCAGAAAAATTCCAGGCGAAACTCCAGGAACTGCTGGCGCTGGCAAAAAAGAAAAAAAATATGCTCGAGTATCAGGAAATCAATGACCATTTCAAAGATTTTGCCCTGAGTCCGGAGCAGATTGACAAGATTCTGGATTTCCTGGAGGCAAACCATGTCGATGTCCTTCGTATTACGGATGATGATGACGATATCCTGATCGATGACGACGATGTAGAAAATGACGTAGAGGTGGAGAAAATCGATCTGTCCGTACCGGATGGTGTCAGCATTGAAGACCCGGTGCGTATGTATCTGAAAGAAATCGGTAAAGTACCGCTTCTGACAGCAGAAGAAGAGATCGAGCTCGCAAAACGTATGGAACTTGGCGATCAGGAAGCCAAAAAACGTCTGGCAGAGGCGAACCTGCGACTTGTTGTAAGTATCGCAAAACGTTATGTGGGACGTGGTATGCTGTTCCTTGACCTGATCCAGGAGGGAAACCTTGGTCTGATCAAGGCAGTAGAGAAGTTTGATTACAGAAAAGGATATAAATTCAGTACCTATGCAACCTGGTGGATCCGTCAGGCCATCACCCGTGCCATTGCGGACCAGGCTCGTACCATCCGTATCCCGGTGCATATGGTTGAGACCATCAACAAGCTGATCCGTGTGTCCAGACAGTTACTGCAGGAGCTTGGCCGTGAACCTACCCCGGAAGAGATCGCAGAAGAGATGAATATGCCGGTAGAGCGTGTACGTGAGATCTTAAAGATTTCCCAGGAGCCGGTATCCTTAGAGACTCCGATCGGTGAAGAGGAAGACAGTCATTTAGGTGATTTTATTCAGGATGATAACGTACCGGTTCCGGCAGATGCAGCAGCATTTACCCTGTTAAAAGAGCAGCTGGTAGAAGTGTTAAGCACACTTACAGACCGTGAACAGAAAGTATTGCGTCTGCGTTTCGGGCTGGATGACGGACGTGCGCGTACACTGGAAGAAGTTGGAAAAGAGTTCAACGTTACCCGTGAGCGTATTCGTCAGATCGAAGCAAAAGCACTGCGGAAATTACGCCATCCGAGCCGCAGCAGAAAATTAAAGGATTATCTGGATTAATATGGCGATTCGTTTATCAAAACGGCTGACGGCACTGGCTGGGCTGATCACGCCGGGGCATCGTCTGGCAGATATCGGAACGGATCACGGTTACATACCGATCTATCTGTGTCAGAAAAACGTGATTCCGTCAGCCATAGCCATGGATATTGGAAAAGGGCCGCTGCAGCAGGCAACGGCACATATCGGACAGCAGGGGCTGTCAGACAGGATTAAGACCCGTCTGTCGGATGGACTGGCTGCATTGCAGCCGGGAGAGGCAGATACCATTCTGATCGCCGGAATGGGCGGCGGCCTGGTGATGAAGATCCTCTCAGAGGGAGCGCATGCACTGACCGGCGGGGAGGAACTGATCCTGCAGCCGCAGTCAGAGATTGCGCAAGTGCGCCAGTATCTGCGTGCACATGGCATGCAGATCGTGGAAGAGGAAATGATCCTCGAAGACGGCAAATATTATCCAATGATGAAAGTGATGCAGGGAAAAGCACTTGAAACGGCAGAAGATTCTGTCACAGAGCAGGTGGGAGATGCGTTCGGATCTGTATTATTGCAGAAAAAACATCCGGTTTTACGGGAATGGCTGGAACGGGAACTTCGTACTTTGAATGCCGTGTGCGACCAGCTGTCCATGCAGCCGGAAAATGAGCGGATCAGCATCCGCAAGACGCAGATACAGGAAAAGAAGCAGTTGGTTCTGGAGGCGTTAAAAAGATATGGGACAGCAGATATGTAGCATCAAAATTCAGGGAACCGAGCGGGAGTATCCACAGGATACCACATTTCAGCAGATTGCAGATGAGTATCAGAAACAGTATACGGATGATATTGTACTGGTAAAGTTTCAGCATGACCTCAAAGAACTGAGTAAGTCGGTTTTGTGTGACGGAGAGTTGGAATTTATCACAACCGCGCAGAAACCGGGGAAAGATACCTATCGAAGAAGCGTGACCCTTCTGATGGAGGCGGCAGCCTGGAAGTTATATCCGAATTTGGAACTTCTGGTGAAGCATTCCATTGGACAGGGATATTACTGTGAATTCCGGTATCATGGATCCATTTCCGTACCGGATCAGAAGATGCTGCAGGCATTAAAGGAAAAAATGCTTGATTACGTTTTAGCAGATCTTCCAATTGTAAAATACAACATGAACACGCAGGATGCATCAGCACGGTTTCGTGAGATGGGGCGGATGGACAAAGTGCGCCTGATGCGTTACCGCCGCAGCTCCCGGGTGAATGTATATGAACTGCAGGGATTTCCGGATTACTATTACGGATATATGGTGCCAAGCACCGGTTATCTGAAATATTTTGACCTGATCTCTTATCAGAATGGATTTATGCTGATGTTCCCGGACAAAGATCCCCGGAAAGTGGCAGAGTTTGCCGCATCGGATAAATTGTTTACCACACTGAACGATTCTGCGCAGTGGGGTATCGATATGGGAATCCGTACCGTTGGTGAACTCAATGATGTGATCGCTTCCGGCCGGATCCAGGATATGATCCTTGTGCAGGAATCCTATATGGAGCAAAAGATCGGGGATATTGCCAAGACGCTTGCAGCTGATCGCAGAAAGAAATTTGTGCTGATCGCAGGCCCGTCTTCTTCTGGAAAAACCACGTTTTCCCATCGGTTATCCATACAGATGACCGCCCATGGGTTAAAACCGCATCCGATCTCTCTGGATGATTTTTACTGCAACCGGGAAGAGACACCGCTGGATGAAAATGGTGAGTACGATTTTGAGTGTCTGGAAGCATTGGATGTTGCATTATTTAATCAGTGCATGACAGATCTGCTGGCCGGAAAAGAAGTGACACTTCCGGTATTTAATTTCAAGACCGGTCATCGGGAATACCGTCAGAAACCGTTACGGATGGGACCGGATGATGTGCTTGTCATCGAGGGAATTCACGGACTGAACGAAAAACTTTCCTATGAATTGCCAAAAGAAAACAAATACAAAATTTATATCAGCGCATTGACACAGTTAAATATTGACGATCACAACAATCTGTCTACAGCAGACGGACGTCTGATCCGCCGTATGGTGCGGGATGCCCGCACAAGAAATACGACAGCCCGGGAAACACTGGCCCGCTGGAGTTCAGTACGGCGCGGGGAGGAGAAAAATATCTTCCCATATCAGGAAGAAGCGGATGCAATGTTCAATTCAGCCTTGATTTATGAATTATCTGTGTTAAAATTATATGCGGAGCCTTTGCTCTTTTCCATCGACCCAGAGTGCCCGGAGTATCCCGAGGCAAAACGTCTGTTGAAATTCCTGGATTATTTCCTTCCGGTTCCGGGAGAAAATATCGGACATAATTCGATTTTGCGGGAATTTATCGGTGGAAGCTGTTTTCATGTATAACAGTATAACATAATTAAAAAATTACAATTCAAGTAAGACAAATGATCGCGGCTGCAAGTGTCGAAAGACCGCAGGTGAGGAAAGTCCGGGCTTCACAGGGCAGGATGCCGGATAACATCCGGTGGAGGCGACTCCAAGGACAGTGCAACAGAAAGAAACCGCATCGGCAATGCCGGTGTAAGGGTGGAATGGCAGTGTAAGAGACTACCGCCCGGCTGGTGACAGCCGGGGCACATGTAAACCCCATTCGAAGCAAGACCGAAACAAAGCGTTGACGTGGCCCGCCAGCTTTAGGTAGGTCGCTTGAGGTAACTGGCAACAGTTATCCTGGATAGATGATCATTCACGACATAACCCGGCTTATCGTTTTGCTTGAATTGTTTTTTTATTGTCATTAAAAGACTGGAGGAGACAAAAATCCTGATCTTACGAGAGAAAACAGGAGTATGAAAATGAAGGAAGCGATACAAAAGAGTCAGGCAGTGGAGAGCAGGCAGAGAAATTAAGGAATTGATGCCCTGCGGATGCTGGCCATGTTTATGGTGGTACAGCTACATATTCTGGGACCGGGCGGAGTCATCTGGGCGCCGGTATTTTCCGTGCAGTATGAGGTGGCATGGTTTCTGGAAATTGCGGCATTTTGCTGTGTAAACTGCTATGCGCTGATCTAAGGCTATGTCGGAGTCAGTGCCCGTTATAAAATGAGTAATCTGTTCTGGCTGTGGCTCAGAGTTGTTTTTTACAGCGCAGGAATTACGCTGATCGTTTATCTGGTAAGACCGGATTTAGTGACGGGAACAGAACTTTTAAAATCATTTTTCCCGGTAATGACACGGCCGTACTGGTATTTTACCTCCTATTTTACGATGTTCTTTTTTATTCCATTGTTAAATTTTGTGATCAATAACATGGAGCAGGTGTTGCTGAGAAGAACACTGGTCGCAATCTGTATTGTTATGTCAGGCGTGCAGACGGCATTCCATATGGATGTCTTTTCTACGGAAAACGGATATTCTGTGTTGTGGCTGATGATCCTTTATCTGATCGGTGGTTATATCAGAAAATATGGTCTGTTTCAAAAATGCAGAACACGCATGTTTCTGGCAGGGTATCTGCTGATGATCATTCTGACCTGGGCAACGAGATTCCTTCTGGAAAAAATTACATATCACAGGGGCGGAGAGGCTTTGTACGGTGATTATCTGGTCAATTATATGTCACCTACGATTTTGTTTGCAGCAATATTTTTGCTGCTGCTGTTTCGGAATTTCAAATTTCACAGATGG
Organism: Dysosmobacter segnis; assembly: GCA_963659325.1. Taxonomy (GTDB): domain Bacteria; phylum Bacillota; class Clostridia; order Lachnospirales; family Lachnospiraceae; genus Eubacterium_I. The sequence continues at coordinate 14,454 of CAVKTR010000015.1, read as the reverse complement.
ATGGAGAAACTGATCCGGATTTTTGCGCCGCTGGCCTTCAGTGTCTATCTGATCCATGTTCATCCGATCATCTGGAATCGCTTTATCTTACAGAAATTTGTGGCGTATGGGGAAATGTCATGGATGCGGGAAAGTGTGTATGTACTTGCAACGGCGGCGGTCATTTATGTGATCTGCTCCTGTGTGGAGCTGATCCGGGCATGGATATTCCGAAAGCTATTAACTTTTTCTAAAATGTTTGTGAAAAGACAATAGGTTGGTTGACATCGTTTTGTACAAACTGTAACATAAGGTTATCGGTTCCGAAAAAGACGGAACTTTATTAATGAAAAAGGCTGAGGTGTTACAGGTGAGAAAACGTTTTCAACAATTTATGTATGGACGTTATGGTATGGATCAGCTCAATCGTTTTTTATCAACGGTTGCACTGATCGTTTTAGTAGTTTCTATGTTTGTCCGCAGACCGATCGTCGAGATCATAGCACTGGCATTACTGTTCTGGTGCTATTATCGTATGTTTTCCAAAAATATATCAAAGCGTGCGGCTGAGAATCAGAAATATATGAATTTCAGATACCGTGCCGTATGTTTTTTCAAAAAAGGAAGAAATGGCAATTCTGGAAGTTTTGCGCAGAAACAGGCGAAATGGAAAGTTCATCAGGAGCAGAAGAAAATTTATCGTTTTTATTCCTGCCCGAACTGTTCACAGAAAGTGCGTGTGCCGAAGGGAAAGGGCAAGATCTGTATCACATGCCCGAAATGCCGCACAGAGTTTGTGAAGAGAACCTGATAAGCGCAGGGGAAAAGCGGATGGCGAAGAACCGCTGATGATAAAATAAAGCAAAACGCAAAAAGAGTATAATGAGAATACGAGGGGTATGATCATGTTTGGATATATCTATGTGAATCGAAAAGAGCTTTCAGAGGAAGACAGAAAAGATTACCAGTCCTATTACTGTGGACTGTGTCAGGTTCTGAGAAAAAGCAGTGGTGTCAAGGGACAGATGCTGCTGAACTATGACATGACATTTCTGATCATTCTGCTTTCCGGTCTGTATGAGCTCGAAAATAAAGAAGAAGATTTTTTCTGTCCGTTACATCCGGGCAAAAAGAAGATCGCATATATCAATGAGGCGACGCAGTATGCCTCAGACATGAACGTGCTCCTGTCTTATCATAACCTGCTGGATGACTGGCAGGATGAAAAGAATTATCCGAAGCATGTGATGTCCATGATGTTAAAAAGGGATTATGCAAGAATCTCACGCAAATATCCGCGTCAGGTGGAAGCGGTGGAAGCGTATATGCGAAAGTTAAATATGCTGGAGCATAAACGGGAAACGAATCTGGACGCGATCGCCGGTCTGACCGGTGAAATGCTCGGTGAAATTTTTGCATGGAAGGATGACATCTGGTCAGAAGAATTACACTGCCTGGGATTTTACATGGGTAAGTTTATTTACCTGATGGATGCGTATGAGGATCTGGAAAAGGATATGCGCAAGAAAGAATACAATCCTTTTGAAGCGATGGTAAAAAATGATCCGAAAGATTTTGATACGTTAAGTAAACTGATCCTGACCAGTATGATGTCGGAATGTTCGAAATCTTTTGAGCGGCTTCCGATTCTGCAGCATGCATCGATCATTCGGAATATTTTGTATTCCGGTGTCTGGTCGAAGTATGAATATGTACAGGCAAAGAAGAAAAAGAGGAGGAAATCTCAGTGAGAAATCCTTATGAAGTACTGGGGGTATCACCCGGTGCGACAGACGAAGAGATAAAAAAGGCATATAGAAAACTCAGCAGACAGTATCACCCGGATGCAAATGTGAACAGTCCGCACCCGGAGATCGCTGAGGAAAAATTTAAAGAAGTACAGCAGGCATATACTCAGATTATGAAGGAAAAACAGCAGGGTTACGCAGGCGGTTATCAGAATGGAAGCGCGCAGTCGGGACCTTACGGTGCATATGGAAGCTACGGTGGTTTCGGCGGTTTTGGTGATTTCACCGGACAGAGTGAGCAGCGTTCCCAGCAGAATGATCCGGTCAATATGCAGGCTGCGATGAATTATATCCGGAATGGATATTATAAAGAAGCGTTGCATGCGCTCAATGATATTCCAATGGGACAGCGCAGTGCGAGATGGTATTTCTTTTCCGCAGTGGCCAATCAGGGAGCAGGTAATAATGTGGTGGCGCAGGAGCATGCGCAGCAGGCGGTTTCCATGGAGCCGAGTAATATGGAATATCGGCAGTTTTTACAGAATCTGCAGTTTGGTGGAACCTGGTATCAGAATATGGGATCTGGTTATCGGAAGCCAGTTTCGGGATTGTCACGGATGTGTGCGATCTGGTGCGGATTTATGATGTTTTTGAATTGTTGTTGTTTTAGACCGTTTTAAAATTGTGGCTAAAGTTTAAAATTTATAAAGAAATCGGGGAATCCTTTCTTCGCAGCTAGTCGTTCGTTACCCTCATTTCACGGCGGTTTCATCGCGCTCGTTCTCAGCTCCTATAAAGGCTGGTCGCTTTCCACTCGCGCAAAACCTTGTGAAAATCGGTCACTCGCTAAATCGCTTACGAAGAAAGGATTCCCCGATTTCTATTTACATATATAATCAGTTTATAATATTAATATTTAAGTAAGGATAGAGTGAGATTTGAGTAGAATTGTCTGAGTTGATTTTGAATACCAAAAAGACCTGTAAGAAACCTTACAGATCTTTTTTAGTAGCGAGAGGGGGATTCGAACCCTCGACACTGCGGGTATGAACCGCATGCTCTAGCCAACTGAGCTATCTCGCCACACGAACTTCCTTAATATACATGACGTGGCGAGATTTGTCAACAGTTTTTGAAAAAATATTTTCAAGCTGCTTTGATACATTGGAAATTGTGAAACAGTCTGTATTACATAGAAGCTGTATCTTATTGTTTAGTACGGCATCTACCACATCAGCGCCAGTCCAGTGAGTTTTCTTTAAAATCTGCACTGGTTTCTGAATCGCGGCAATATACGTTTTTGCCTCTGATATATTTCCATCATCTAATAAATGATCCAGAGCGATCAGGTGGTTGTTCAGATCATGATATAGTCTTGCGTTCTGGCTGTATACTTCGTTCAGGTTCTGATATTTTTCTTCCAGAAGATGTTTACTCAGTGCTTCTTTTTCCAGTAAATGCTGTCTGTTTCGCAGATCAATCTCAAAGAGCAGAACAGCAAACAGCAGCAGTAATTTGAGTTCCTTGATACGTGCAAGACTGGTAGGAAGAAATTCACCGTTATCCAATTCAATCGTCGTGTCCTGAATGGAGACGATATGGATCAGATTTACGATGATGCCTCTGTCAGCAAAAACAAAATCAGAACTGTTCAGTTCTTCCATAACTGGATTCAAACTTTTGCGTTCTTTTACTTCGGTCTGGTTTGTTAAATGAAAAACACTGTTTTTTCCTTCGCGGGATATGTACAAGATGTCTTTCAGCAATAATTTTCGATACATGCGTGTATTGGAGAGCAGATAGTACTGGTCGGCCTGCATATGAAGAATCCGAAAGGCATCTTTGATGGCTGTCGGCAGCTTCTCCGGGATCATTTCTTTGTCAATGTAACGGAACGCGGACAGCTCAAAGGCATCCAGTGCGTATTTTGTGTAAGCGGTAATGAAGATGATCAGCGCACCGGGCAGATGCGTCCGGATTGTTGCGGCTAATTCCATACCATTCAGATGTGGCATTTCGATGTCTGTCAAAATCAGGTCAAAAAAGTGTCCTTCTTTGATGTCATAACTCAGGTTTTCACTCTTGCTGTACAATGTGATATCTGCAACTTCCTGATTGGATTGTAATATAGTAGTTACTGCCTGATCCAGATGCTGCAGTGTTACTTCTGAATCATCGCAGATCGCGATTTGAATCAATGATAAAACCTCCCAAAAACAATAAATTCAAGTCAATCCTGCGCGGGACCTGGTACATGGTTCCAGTCCGTATAAGCGAGTGTGATTTCCTTAGAATCATTGTGTAATTACTTATAAGGATAACGGAAAAAGAGGTTGATGCCCCCGGCTTTTAGCATTAATTAACCTGTAATCATTATGGCAATAAGTGAAAATGTATATTTGTTTTGTCCGCAAATTATGGGATAGGAATATTGTTGAGTTTTTTGCGGAGGTAAAAATATTAATTGATGGACAAATTTTGTGAATTGGTGGACAAAATCACACAGAGGTAAAAATATATGCCATAAAGCAACCATAGAAAGATACAGGAGGCTAGGGGGAATAAAACTATGAAGAAAAAAATATATCGCGGCGTAGCCGTTTTAGGAATGCTTGGATTATGTGGAGGCTTGTTCGGCTGTGGAAACAGTAAAGACGCTGCTGCAGAGAGCACGGTTCCACTAGAAAAAGGGGAACACATCATATATGAAAGTTATCAGGGCGAAGCCATTGAGTGGCGAGTTCTGGATAAAAAAGGTGATGAAATGCTTTTGAACAGTGAGTATGGCCTGGATGCACAACCATATGATACAAGTGGAAAAGAACGTGTACTCTGGAAAAATCCAACAATCCGTAAATGGCTGAATGATGATTTTTATAACAGTGCATTTTCAGAGGATGAAAAAGAAAATATTGTATTATCTTATTCGGAAGGATTTGAAGAAAATAATGAGTCAATCCATCTGATGGGTGGAAAACCGTATTCTCATTTGGAACGCGAGACAGAAGATAAATTATTTTTGTTGAGTTACACGGAACTGGTTCAGTATTTTTCAGAAAGTCCGGGAATGGGATATTATGAATGGAATCATGGATATGGTGAGCTTTTATGTTATCCGACAGAATATGCGAAACAACAGTTAGAACCGTTGTATAAAACAGATATCTGTGAATGGTGGCTGTGTAATCCACAATATGATACTGGTGCCGGCTTTTCAAATCATATTGAAGTCATTACTGGTTTTGGAACCTGGGAGACAGCGCAAATGATGAGTACAAGACGCTATGCAGTCCGCCCGGCGATGTGGGTTACCTGGCAGAGTGATATGGAGGGGAAGTGTATTGGCGAACGGCTTTGTTTCTGAACAATGAACAGAAGTATTTTGAACAGCAGGAATACGATATAGAAAAATATGCAGAACTGGCAGAACAGAACAAAGTGAGTTTTGATTATGTAAATTTTTTAAGAACACAGTATGAGAATGAAGCTGGAAAAAGGACGGGACTGGAGATGGCACAGGAACAATATGAATTTCTTGACCGGCAGCAATTTGCGGGAAAAGAAGTGAAATTTTTGTCTTATAAAGGATATCGCCAGTTGTTTGACAATGAAAGGGCGGATATTCTGGATGCTGTAAAAATGATATTGGTCATTGTTTTGGGAATTTGTAATTTATTTTCTTATGAGAAAAATACGAATGTTCAATTGTTGATTGCGTGTGCACCAGAAGGAGAATATCGGGTTAACAAATGCAAATGTCTCGTTTCTTTTTTGTATGTATGTATGGCATGGGCGGTTTCGTTCCTGACTCGGCTGATTTTGATAGGAACAGGGTATGGTTATTCACATTTGTTGTGGAGCAGTGCAGGATTAAAGTGGTTTTTCTATATGCCAACTGTAATCCCAATTTGGATAGCTATGGTTTTGATTCAATTATTACGTATTGGAGGTGGAATGCTGGCAGTTGCCTTGACTGCTTTTTTATCTTCGCGGGTTTCGATAGTTCCGGTTACAATTATTATTTCGATAATCATATTGGTGTTTCCGGTGATTACCTATTTTTCTGGATTTACGAGATCATGGGGAATACTTTCGCTAGTAAGCGGTCATATAATGATTATGAAGTAAAAATTAATGAATTTGTTTTTTGTCCCCTAATGTTAAATATTCCTTAATTTTTAAATATGTAGTTCCAAAAAGATATAACAAATGGTACAATTAATACACATAAAAAGAGAACGTTACAAGAAAAATATTTACTGACAGCAATGTGGTGACGATTCTGTCTCGAATGTGCAAAAATGGGGGGATTTGAAGATGTACAAAAAGATATCAAACATAATTGTTTGTTGTTTCGGTGCAGCATTATTTGCAGGTTCCATGTTTGGAAATAATCAGGCAGAGGCAAGTTCCGTAGCCGAAAATAACCAGACAAAAGCTGACGAAAATAGTCTTGAGAAAATATCAGATTACAGCAAAATGGTGGCTGATAATTACCAGTCTATCAACGATTATTATACAGAATCACTATCTGTAGATGGACTTTCACGTAGTCAGAAAAAAGAATATCTGAGCCGAGATGATATCTATGCAGTCGGAAATAATATCGCTGTTTCTAAAGCAGAAGTTCAGCAGTATACGGAGTTTTACCTGAATAATGGTGAAAGCGAAGAAAATGCACAGAAGTTAGCCGAGAAAGACGCTATGGAACGAAATGCTTTATATGTGGCAGCGATCCAGAACGGATATGAAGTGACAGATGAAGATATCAATGATTGGCTGACGGAACTTCGCACAATGTTGGAAAATGATACGACTGGAGTATATCAGTCAGCGATGGAAGGATTTGATTCTGAGGATGCATATTGGGAGTACGAGTATGAAGTGTATCGTGTAGACTTGCCGATTCAAAATTATGTATCATCACTTCAGATAGACACAAACGTGTCAGCTGATTCAGAAAATGGTAATACAGATACCGATGCATTTAGTGAATTGAAGCAGCGTTTGGCAGATGAGCAGGATTTTAAATTGACGAATTTATAGTGAGTGGATGATTGCAGAGGGCGTTGACCTCTATTTTTACGTGTAAAAAGAACCAGAAAACGTGCATATTCGACTTAAAATAAATTTTACAAAACCATTTGCATGTTTCAATTGTCTTATATATATCAGATGAAAAATAATTTTTTCTGCGATGGATAGCAGTGTTTTTTATTTCACATCTGATACAGGGAAAAACATAGGGAATTGGGGGACAAACTTATATGAGTGTAATGAATAAGGAAGAATTGTCAAGGCTGATCTTGGAAAATCAAAAGGAAATGTATGTGCTGGCTTATTCCATACTGCAAAATCAGGCGGATGCGCAGGATGCAGTGAGCGAATGTATTGTGCGTGCCTTTGAAAATCGTACAAGTCTCAGAAAACGTACAAGTGCAAGATCATGGCTGATGAAGATTCTGATCAACGTTTCCCGTTCAGCAATCATGAAAAGACAGAAGGTCGTGCTTTTTGCTGATCCGGAACAATACGAACAGGTGACAGAAATGCCGCAGGATCATTTGTGGTCAGCGATTCTGGAACTGTCAGAAAGAGAATGGCAGCGGCAGCGTGCATTGTGTTATGCATTGGAGTGTGTGGCGCAGGTGGTGTACGCGCGGGAATGAATTGTGCAAAACAGCGTGCGGAGCAGACGTCCAAGAAAGAGCAGGAATCTTTATGGAAGGATGCGGCCAAAGCAGATGCAGATACATTTTCCAGAGAATTGTCCGAAAAGGAGCAGAAGCGGTTGAATGAACTGGCAGAAAAATATGAGACAGAAGGACTGTTCCCGGAGGGAAGTATTTTGCAGATTTCGGATAAATCAGAGATCGTATCAGATCAGATCTGTTTTATGGCGCAGGACAGTACTTTTTATCTGCCGGAGACAGCATTGAGCGATGAGCAGATGTTGGAACTTATTGATTTTTATGCAAAGCGGGATTACAGCGTAACAGCACAGGGACAAAAAGATGCAGAGGAAACGGAGACTTCTGCTGATGTGACAGAGATTTCACAGGAGGAAGCTGTAGAGAAAGCATCTGATTTATTAAGCCGGTTATATGGAATAGATGCTGATACATTGGCAATTGAAACGGAACATGATCAGGCGCTGGATGGAAATGGCGAGACATTTACAACGGATCAAATTTCTTACCGGGATGAAGCAACCGGTATTTCGTATCTCGTGTCGGTAAATCTGCAGAATGGTGAAATAAAAATGGTTTCTGCAGAAAAAGATGCCGGTTCGAATTATTCCAAAGAGATAGCGGAAGATGCCGCGCAGTACCAGAATTTTTATTCAGAAGCAGAAAAAATGGCAAATGCTTATATGGGAGAAAGTACTGCGTGGACCGCAGGCCGGATTGAATATATGCGGGATGCAGATCATATGCTTGGAACCGGAATCGTAAATTATATCTTTGAAACGGATACGGATTCCTGTGTTATAAGCTATAGCTGTGCACAGCAGTATTTTTATCAGGTGAGGTATTTTACAAAGGATGAATTGAATAGTTATCTGGCGGATGAAAAAGAGCAGGGTGCAAAGCGGAGTCTGGAACAGGTAATTATGGACGTGAAGTAGTAGATTAATAAAATAGGGTATGAATCAGGCCTCCAAGTCGATAAAAGATTTGGAGGTCTTGTTTATTACAAAAATTTCTACTTGAATTTACCAGAGTACATAAAGAATACAGATTGATTTTGTATAATAAACGTAACGAAATTGACCAATATGATGTTTATCAATATATTGTAAAATATTTTGAATCATTGCATACTATGGGAGACCATATGATCGTAGAAGATATAGATTCGTATATAGAAAACAGCAATAAATGCTCATAGATATAAACTGACTTGTGCAGAATGCGCAGTAATCCGGCCTGAAAAAATAAAATATTTATGAAAAATATTTGATAGTCAAAACTTATCGACGAAAATGCTTAAAAAATCAGAGCAATCTGACGGAAAAGGAAAGAACATGAGGAAAAATCGTTGACAGATTCAACGAAATGTAAAGAGAATCTTGCAATTGGAAGTACCATTTTGGGGCAAAATTTGAAAAATACTGATTTGACAAAAAATCGATATCATGTAATAATGCACCCGATGTGGGAAATTTGCATAAAGTGTAACGGAACAGAAGGAAGTGGGATCGTTACCAGTTTTCCATTTTGTATGGGGTGAACTCAATTCAAGTCGAACAAACGTGAGACTTGGCGCGCAATTCTAGTCAGCAAAAGCTGACATCTTCTTCTTAGAATTGCTGTGCATCCTCGCGGAGCGTTTTATATCAGTCGGAGTATGAACTCAGACTGAGAGAAAGGGTGAATCAATCATGACAGAAAAGAAAATTAAATTAAATGCAACCAATGAGGTACAGGAATTTGTCAATGCAGCATCCGAATGTAATTTTGATATTAACCTGCACTATCAGCGTGCCATCGTAGATGCAAAATCATTTCTTGGGGTTTTAAGCCTTGGACTTTCTAAAATTCTTACCGTATCTTATGGCGGAAACGATGGTAACTTTGAACAGATTCTGAGCAAATATGCAGTTGCATAATCAGGATCAGATCCATAATTGAAAAAGAATAGAGATGATATATATGAGGTCGTACAACGAGTGTATGGCCTCTTTTTTTATTTTGTTGGGAAAATAAATGAAAAAAGTTTGTAATGATTTTGGTTTTGATGCATCCTATTAGTAAGAAAACAAATTAGATGGGGAGGAATGTGAATGGAAGAGATAGAAAACTTATCCAGGTATTATAAAATCGTGTTCGGATATGTGTTTTCTCTTTGTGGAAATAAAGAACTGACAGAAGATATTGTTCAGGATACGTTTGTCCAGGAGATTCTGCATGAAAAATCATTCCGGGGTGACTGCAAGGTGGAAACCTGGCTCTGTCAGATCGCGAAAAATCTGTACTATTCGCATCTGAGAAAAAAGAACAGGAAGGAACCGCCGGAACAGGGATATACAGAAAATGATTTTGTACATAAACTTGAGGAAAAGGATACTGCAAAAAATGTGTTAAAGATACTGCATGAATTGCCGGAACCATACAGGGAAGTATTTTATCTGCATGTGTTTGGAGAGATTGCGCTGGTGGAAATTGCTGAACTGTTTGGTAAATCGCCGAGCTGGGCAGGCGTTACTTATTACCGGGCAAAACAGAAGATCAGCGACAGATTGAAGGAGGATGGATATGAATAAGATGAGCTGTAATGTAATACAGGATTTGATGCCGCTTTATATTGAAAATATGTGCAGCGTGGAGAGCCGGGAACTGGTTGAGACGCATATCGCTGAGTGTGAAAAATGCAGACAGCTTTTTTATGATTATACGGATGATACGATTGTAAAGGAAGTGCGTCAGCCGGAGAAGGAAGAACAGGCCTTTCAACAGATTTTGCATAAAGTCGAGCATAAAGTGATGAAACGAGTCACTGTAATCGCGGCAATAGTTATTTCTTTTGTAATTGCGATAGGGATTATAAATTTTGCGCCGGTGTTTCCTGCCAGTTATGAAGATGCAATCGTAAAAGTTACGGTCTCTGAAGAAAAAGACAGAATAGATATTGACACCGCATTGGTTCGGCTTCATGATAATGAGGTTGAAAATACGATTGTTTTGACTGGAAGATACAGTCTGGCTGCAAAACGCGATTATGAAAAGTATGGACAGAACTATCAATATTCGGAATCCTTGGAAAATGGGAAAATCAGTAAAGTGATTTATCAGGATGCGGATGGAACGGAGACGGTTCTCTGGGAAAAATAAGTTTACGTGCGTCTTTTTCTTATTTGCAATGAAAAAAAGTGGAATATGTGTTACACTGATAGCAGTTTGCCGAATGGATAGATTATTTTGTTTGGCATAGAGTGAAAAAAGGCGGATAGCAGTTATTTATGGAACTAATTGGAAATACTGAGGCAGCAGAGCAGCAGGAGCTGACGAGAATACGGATTTCCGTGCGAAATCTGGTGGAATTTATTTTTCGTTCCGGAGACATTGATAATCGAATTGGAAAAGGGGTGCAAAAGGAGGCTATGCAGGAAGGCAGCCGGATGCACCGCAAAATCCAGGGACGGATGGGAATTGAATATCGTGCAGAGGTTCCTCTGAAGCTTGAAGTGCCGCAGGAGCAGTATGTGCTGGCGATGGAAGGCCGGGCTGACGGAATTATCACAAATGCAGAAGGTGTGACTATCGATGAGATCAAGTGCATGTATACCGATGTGACACGTTTTGAGGAACCGATTTTTGTGCACAAGGCGCAGGCGATGTGTTACGCCTATATTTATGCGCTTCAGAATGGTTTGGATCAGATTTCCGTGCAGATGACCTACTGTGATCTGGATACAGAGGAAATCCGGCGGTTTCAGGAAAGTTTTACTTTTTTCTGGTTGGAGCGATGGTTTCAGGACATGATCGAAGCGTATCGGAAATGGACGGATTTTCAGTTCGCATGGAGAAAAATTCGTCAGGCATCGATCCAGACGCTGGAGTTCCCGTTTCCTTACCGAGATGGACAGCGCAAACTGGTGGGAGATGTATACAGAACCATCAACCGCAAAAAAATATTGTTTATTCAGGCGCCTACCGGAACGGGCAAGACGATTTCCACGCTGTTTCCGGCGATCCGTGCTGTTGGAGAAAATCTCGGAGATAAAATATTTTATCTTACAGCAAAAACGATCACGCGAACGGTTGCAAAGGATACTTGTGATCTTCTGAAAGCACATGGATATCAGGGTAAAGTGATCGTATTGACGGCAAAGGAGAAAATGTGTCCCTGCGAGGAGATGGATTGTAATCCATCCAACTGTCCACGGGCGAAAGGGCATTATGACCGGGTAAATGATGCAGTGTATGATCTGATCACCACGGAAGATGATTTTACGCGGGAACGGATGCTGGTGCAGGCGGAAAAATATCAGGTGTGTCCCTTTGAGATGTCTCTGGATGCGTCGCTGTATGCGGATGTCATTATCTGTGACTACAACTATGTGTTTGACCCGAATGTGTATCTGAAACGCTTCTTTTCCGAGGGAGAGAAGGGCGATTATATTTTTCTGGTGGACGAGGCGCACAATCTGGTGGAGCGCGGCCGGGAGATGTACAGTGCTGTTCTGGTCAAGGAAGAGGTCCTTGCGGTGAAAAAACTGGTGCGAGGTAAGGACCGGCAGCTGGAGGCGGCACTGGAAAAATGCAACCGGCAGATGCTGGAGTGGAAGCGGGAATGTGAGAAATATGTGGTGTATGAAAGTATCGGAGCTTTTGCGTTTTCCCTGATGCGGCTGATGTCTCTGCTGGATGTGTTTTTGCAGTCCAGAGGGGAGATGCCGGAGAGGAAGGCGATTACAGATTTTTATCTGAATCTGCGTCATTTTATGAATATGTTTGAACGGGTGGATGAAAACTATGTACTGTATTCGGATTTCGATGAGGAAAACCGATTTTGTCTGCATTTGTACTGCGTAAATCCGTCGGTGAACCTGCAGGAATGTCTGGAGCGGGGCAACAGCACCGTATTTTTCTCGGCAACTTTGCTGCCGGTGAATTATTATAAGAATCTGCTCAGCTCGAAAAAGGATAATTATGCGGTGTATGCGGATTCGGCATTTCGGGAAGAGCAGCGGCTGTTGTTTATCGGACGGGATGTCAGCAGTTTGTATACACGGCGGACGATTGGAGAATTTCGGCGGATTGCATTGTATATTCAGCAGGTGCTACGGGCAAAAAAGGGCAATTATCTGATCTTTTTCCCATCTTACCGTTTTATGGAAGATGTGTATGAGCAGTTTCTGGCGGTCAATGAGCGGGAAGCAGACTGTATGATGCAGAGCGGAAATATGAATGAAGCCAAGCGGGAAGACTTTATGCAGGAATTTGCCGAACCGCGGGAAAAATCGCTGGCGGCATTTTGTGTGCTTGGAGGTATTTTTTCCGAGGGAATCGATCTGAAAGAAGATTTGCTGATCGGGGTGCTGATCGTTGGAACGGGATTGCCGCAGATCTGTACCCAGCGGGAGATCCTGAAGGAATATTATCAGGAAGAAAACGGGCAGGGATTTGATTATGCGTATCAGTATCCGGGGATGAATAAAGTGCTGCAGGCGGCAGGACGTGTGATTCGGACAACATCTGATCGGGGAATCATCGGGCTGCTGGATGAGCGGTTTTTGCGGAATGATTACAGGCAGCTGTTTCCTCGGGAGTGGAGTCAGTATGAGGTGCATACGCTGGAGAGTCTGCCGGGGGCACTGGATGCTTTCTGGAAAAAATAAATTCCAGTTTGTCGAAATATTTTTATAACTTTCCCAATTTTACAGGCTTTCCAGCCCATTCATTAGTGAAATGACATGTATTTTCCCTTATTTTTGCCCTTATGAGATAATCGTAAGGGAAATAAGGGAAAGTTTTATTTAGTCATTGCCTGCCACTTTATCAAGTAACCTTGCAGATTCCTGCTTGGCTTTTCGTGTAGAGTGTGCATAGACATTCATGGTGGTACTGACATCTGAGTGCCCTAACAGTTCCTGCACATCCTTTGGTGCTGCTCCATTTGCCAGAACTGTCCCATTACTGAGAGTACCGGTCTTTAATTCTTCCTCTGCCCATATATCAAGTAATTCTCCAACTGTAATATTTTCCGATTTTGCAATGAATTTCTTGCTTTCGTAATCGTCCATTGCCTGACGGAGCAGTTTTTCCGTTTCACTTTTGCTTTCTGTTCCAGCGTATTCTTTCTGAACCAGATTGCCGCTTGCATCTTCTACATAGAAGCGGTAGTACCATTTCTTTCCTTTTTTTCTTACAGATCCTTTTGCCATAATCGTGTGTCTCCTTTCGATATCAGACAATCGGAACTGATGAAATGCTTCTTGCGTGTAAGTATATCATAACTCCGGTTGTCGTTCTATACCGAATCGGAATCCTCATACAAAACTTCTGATAAAAGATTTTCAAGCCTTTGTTCTGCTGCTTCCGGTTTCTTGGAATAGAGTCTTACGATATCTGCCATGTCATTAAAGGCATTGACGGTATGGGTGATTTCTCGTAGAAACATAATCTCATTATATTCATCATTCGATTCAAACCCCATTACTTTTGCAATATCAGCTTCATTCGTGTTGCCCTTGTAATTCTTGCAGGCAAACTGGAATGATTCCAGAAACAGGTTATATTGCTTTAACATCAACAGCAGTAAATCTTTTGAAAAAGCATCTTCCTTTTTACTAAGGTCGAGAGGTAACTGTTTGAGAATATCGCCCATTGCATCACGAATCTGTAATTCTTTCTTATCCGTAATATCGGTTTCGTATTCATCGGTTTCACCTCTGAGCCATTCAATAGATACATGAAGTGCTTCCGAAAGACCTTCCAGCACCATCTTTTTGGTATTGTCAATCGAACCATTCTCATAACGCAGGATTGTGGAAGCGGTAACTCCCATCTTCTCTGCAACATAAGGCTGTGTCAGATTTAATTCCAGACGACGCTGTTTTGCCCTGCTGCCTATCAGCTTGCGTAGTTCTTTATCTTTCATGCTGATTGCCTCCTCGTATAATAAGCCTATCCCCGAAATATACAGGGGGTAGCTTATTCTTTTTTTGTATAGAGGAATCATTCTTCTGGAGGTTCTCTCCCTGATCTCATCCCCTATACAG